>JBCCXQ010000056.1:0-22479 GCA_039191365.1 Cyanobacteria bacterium P01_F01_bin.13
CCAAAATCCTTGTTGTCCCATCAGATAACGTCCTGCCAACCCTAATCCTTGACTATGATCTCATATTGAGACTCCTTTTTTGAATTAATCGAGGTGCCCATAAGCTTTCTAGTAAGGAGATTCAAGGAGGTGAGATATATCAGTGGAGTGATTGTTATTTTGTTTCTGCAGAAACCTCTAAAGTGAATGTAGAAGCAAAACTCCGCACGACCCTGCGCTTAATTTCAGCTAGAGATCCCAAGAACATAAGGATCTTTGGGATTAACTATGAAGAATATGGATTTGAGCATGAAACAATCGCTTTGAAGGAATAATCTGGCATAAAACTTGAGACCATCTTAAATCACCCAAAACCTCAGCCCGTGGAGTACCACCGGCTACTACCTCAACAAGTTCAACCATTCCTAAAACAGCTGTTTTGCTCGTACCTGTTCTCACATCTTAAGAACGGTAGTCCAAGTCAAAAATAGAAAGAACACAATAGCAAATCCAAAGCCTATTAGTAGTTTTATGAGTTCTCTGGTGTTTTTATTTAATTCAGTAACTTGACGCTGAATAGCGTGTAGCTCCTCTTTAATTTCTTGTAGTTCTGAGGCATTGTCAGGCGATAAATTCATAAGATTTGCACCACTGCATTTAATGTTTATCATCCTCTCATAAAATAATCAGACTCTTCTCTGATGAAGATTTGAGCGCGTAGCTACCCAAAACCGAAGCCCATGGAGTATCGCCAACTGCTACCTCATCTTGATTTAACCTTTTAGAAAAAGCTGTTGTGCCCGTGTACTCATACCGGCACGTCACAGTTTCGCTAGTAGCCGCCCTCAGCCCTCTACGCCACCGTCAGCGAGGTTACCACAGTGCACCCATTCACCAAGGCCATTGCACTTTCCGCATCCGCAGCACCCTGATCAACAGGCCAAGACTGATATGGTTCCTCGTGGCCGTATCCTGCACGGTGCTCGGAGACATCTGTTCTCCATACCCCGTGCAGGATATCTGAAGTTGAGGCCCTATGCAGCACAGCCAAACAAACTATCCAAATAGAGACTATTCACATGGGGCTGATTCACGCCATTTTGCATCAAAAAGAGAGAAAGTGCAGCCTGCATTACCCGCTCCTGACTCCATAACTCATGGGTATTTAAATAATCCTGCATCGATAAATGCAACGCTTCAGGGACCTCTACCATCAGGCTGACAGTGGCTGTAGTTACAGGAGCTGTAGTTGCAGAAGCTGTAGTCATAAATCTAACGCCTTTTATTTTTAGACACAACAAATTAGGGCCTAGCAAATCACCCTTGCCCCATCACTACTACAAGTGAATTAGCAGTATCGAGAACCCAGGGCAAAGAAGACTTAACTAGGTCACCTGATTCAGTGGAGCTTTATTGTGCAGGAGGTGTTGGCAATTAGCAAGCGCATCGGTTCTTTAGATTTTTCTAATACGATTTTTGGGGTGACGATACCAAGAGGGTTAAGACATTTTTTTCGTTACATTCGTTGATAAAACGAGATTGATCCCCATACTGAAAGGTTTTCCCCAGAATCTCTGTATATCCTAATCGGTCGTCACAACCTGGGGAGAACTCTGCTAAACCTGTGGAAAAGCCAAGGAAAACTATGGGGAAAACTCCTGTGAGTATTAATAAATATATTTTGATGAAATTACGCAGAGGTGCTGAATTTCATTAAAACAGTCCGGATGCTGGATGCTTCGGCATAAGGCTCTTTGAGGAGATAATTCGCGGTTAAACAAGCCTTAATGGATGTATGAACCTCTGAGCGTAGAAATTGCAAACTGACACCTCAGCATTAGTGAAACTAATTTTCCACAGGTCTTTAGAAAAGGGGCTAGTACTCTGCTTATAACTAGGGCAGCCAAGGATACTGACTAAAGTCCGGCGGACGCTTTTCCAGAAATGCCTGTTTCCCTTCCGCACCTTCTTCAGTCAAGTAATACAGCAACGTAGCATTGCCAGCGAGTTCTTGCAGACCCGCTTGGCCATCGCAGTCAGCGTTAAAGGCTGCTTTGAGACAGCGTATGGCAGTAGGACTCTTTTGTAGCACTTCCTGCGCCCATTGAATCCCTTCTGCTTCCAGCTGATCGACAGGGACAACGTGATTCACTAGACCCATGTTTAGAGCCTGGTTTGCATCGTACTGCCGACAGAGAAACCAGATCTCTCTTGCTTTTTTCTGGCCGACAATGCGGGCCAGATAGCTAGCCCCAAAACCGCCATCAAAGCTGCCCACCTTGGGACCCGTCTGACCAAAAATGGCATTATCCGCTGCAATAGTGAGGTCACAAATCAAGTGCAACACATGGCCACCGCCGATGGCATAGCCTGCTACTAGGGCAATTACCACCTTGGGCATCGACCGAATTAGCCGCTGCAGGTCCAGCACATTTAACCGGGGAATACCGTCATCGCCCACATAGCCCGCTTTGCCACGAACGCTCTGGTCGCCGCCTGCGCAGAATGCATATTTCCCATCGGTATGGGGACCAGTTCCAGTAAGAAGAACGACACCAATGGAAGTGTCTTCGCGGGCATCGCAAAAGGCTTCGTATAGCTCAAATACGGTTTTAGGCCGAAAGGCATTGCGCTTGTGGGGACGATTGATAGTAATTTTCGCGATGCCGTTGGCCTTGTGATAAAAGATGTCTTCGTAGGTTTTGACCGATTGCCAATCGACTTGCATGGTGTGTCCGCTGGTGAATAATCGCCCGATGGGCACTACATGATCATCCCGGTGGGCAGTGCCCACCCTACCATTCGCCACTCACTAATCATTACAAGCCCGTTACAAACCGTTATCGACCCGCTCAAAAGACTTGCATTTACGGGAGAATAGTCGCTAGAGAAAAATTAGCGGATTCCATTTTTTAGTTCTACTGTTTACATCCATGGCGTATTACTGGTTCAAATCGTTTCATATCTTTGGTGTTGTGGCCTGGTTTGCAGGTCTTTTTTATCTGGCGCGGTTGTTTATCTACCATGTTGAGGCTGACATGGAGACGGAGCCCGCCCAAAGTATTTTGAAAAAGCAGTACAGCATCATGGAAAAGCGGCTGTACAACATCATTACGACACCGGCGATGGTGTTAACTGTGGCCATGGCAGCGGGGCTGTTATATGTTATGCCCGAATACCTACACCAGGGATGGATGCATGCCAAGCTTGGGTTTGTGGCTCTATTGTTGTTCTATCACTTTTATTGCGGTCGCCTGATTAAGCAGCTAGAAAATGGCGAGTGTAAGTGGAATAGTAAAACGCTGCGATTCTTTAATGAAGGGCCAACACTGCTACTGGTAGTGATTGTCATGCTGGTGATTTTTAAGGGCCAGTTTCCCACCAGTGCCACTACATGGCTGATTGTGGCATTGACGATTCTCTTCTTGGCGACTATTCAACTCTATGCCCGTAAACGCCGTCTTGATAAGGAGAGAGAGGTGGCTGAAGCATCAGCGGCTAGTAGTAAAGGGCAGGTGTTGCAATCTTAGATTTTGCAACGTGAACAGATGCATGGGGGTGGGCAATGTCCACCCTCTTTTGATGGAAAGAGTTTTGGAACAGAATGCAATAGATGAACATGAAACGTAAATTGCACTATTTCCTGGCTATTCTTTGCACTCTGTGGGTGGTAATGATGATGACGTGGGTCAGTGTGGCAGACTCCGTAGATAAAGTGCCTGCTGCTTATGGATCTGGTGGTGCAGTCGCCTCGGTAGATGTAGACGCCAGCCGGATTGGGATTGAGGTACTACGTCAGGGTGGTAATGCTGTTGATGCTGCTGTGGCGACAGCGGCAGCCTTAGGGGTAAGCGATCCATTTTCTGCCGGTATTGGTGGCGGTGGGTTTATGATGATTTACCTCCACGATCAAGATCGGGTGATTACCCTGGACGGTCGCGAAGAAGCACCAGCGACAGTCACACCTGATTTATTTAGCGATCCAGACGATCCAGAGGGGGGAAATTTGCCATTCTTTCCTAATCGCATTAGCAGCGGCCTGGCTGTAGGCGTACCGGGGACGCCGTTAAATTGGCAGACGGCTCTGGAGCGCTATGGCACCCTTTCTCTAGCAGAGGCGTTAGCCCCGGCGATTGAGCTGGCTGAGGCTGGGTTTACGGTAGATGATACATTTACTCAACAGATAGCCCGTAACCAAGAGCGATTTGGGGCCTTTACCTCTACACGACAGCTCTATCTACCCGGAGGGGAACCACCTGCTGTAGGTTCTCAATTTCGTAATCCAGATATGGCCAATGCCTATCGCCTGTTGGCAAATCAGGGGGTAAATAGTTTTTACCGGGGAGATATTGCTGAGGCGATTGTAGCGACGGTGCAGTCGCCGCCAGTGGTGGAGAGTCCGGGCTTTAACGTTTGGCCTGGAGCAATGACGTTAGGGGATTTGGATCGCTACGAGGTGCGGGTGCGTCCCCCGGTGGTGAGTGACTATCGAGGGTATCGGTTTTATGGCATGGGCCTGCCCAGCAGCGGTGGGATTACGGTGGCCCAAACCCTTGAATTGCTTGAATCGAGTGATTTAGGGAATTTAGAACGGGGTGAGGCGCTGCATCGGGTAATTGAAGCGGAGAAGTTGGCATTTTGCGATCGCAACACCTATCTGGGTGACCCTGAGTACATCGACGCCCCTATTGCCGGTTTGCTAAACCCTGAGTATCTTGCCGGTCGTCCATTACCCACAGAAGCCACTGAACCCTGCACCACTCCTGGCAATCCACTGCCCTACCAAACCGACCCAAGCCCGAGCTTGACCCAGGTGCCCAATATAGCCGCAGGTCAAAGCCAAGAAGGTCTATCCACCACCCATCTAGTCACCGCCGACCAGTTTGGCAATGTGGTTTCCTATACCCTGACAATCGAATCTACCGGTGGTTCGGGCATCGTTGTTCCGGGCTATGGCTTTATTCTTAACAATGAGCTAACAGATTTTGACACCGTTATTCCCCACCCCAATGCGCCAGAACCGGGTAAGCGCCCCCGCAGCAGCATGTCTCCCACCATTGCGTTTACTCCTGGGGGGGATATTCTTGCCTTTGGTAGTCCCGGTGGTTCCACCATCATTACCACCGTAGTGAATATTGCGACCAACCTGATTGATTTTGATATGCCCCTGGCTCAGGCCATTAGCGCGCCTCGATTTTCTCAACGGAATGGTCGTAGTACCACACTTGAAAAAGATTTAGAGCAGAGTGTCGAGGTAGGAACGTTGAGAGAGTTAGGGCACCAATTTCATCTACTGAATGAAATTGGTGCCGCCACAGCTATCAACCTAGCTCCCAATGATACGATTCAGGCCGTTGCCGAGCCCCATAGACGGGGGGGCGGTGCCGCCATGGTTGTCAATCACCTATCAAAATGAGCTAACCTGTGAAAGCTCAAAGGTCGCAACAATCATCAGCTCAAAATAAATTAGCCACAATAAAATCAGTTAAAAAATAGCCATAACAAATAATTCATCAACCTTGGTACTGCTGAGGCATTATGTAGAAAACCCATGTAGACAGTCTGAGAACTGCATCAATGCGGTTTATGCATCGGCTGCGACACATTATGCTGGTTTACTGGGGATACTAAAAACTAAGCAAAAAAGCTACAGAACCATTACGCAAATAGGCAATAGGGAAGCGGTCTGCTAATAGTGCTCCAAGAGTTTGACATATCAATTACAGCCGTCGGTGATGACCGATATCTGGTGCGTACGGAGCAAGTTGCACCCGGAGTTCCCCTGGCACAAGAACAATTCCACTGGCCCATAGACGATTGGCTAGGCGAGGCATCTACCCTGATGCATGATCCCCTCCTGGGGATACTTAAAGGGGAGTCAAGTCAGCGCTGGGCGTCAAGATCTAATTACCGCTCGGGTGGCAGCGACAGTCAAGCGCCCACCAATCAAGTTCCCACCCTGGTAAGCCTGGGGCAGGCCCTTTACAATAATTTGTTTGACAGAGCTCTGCGGGATAGCTGGCTGACGGCTCAAGGGGTAGCCCAAAACCGTCGTTCTCCATTGCGGCTAAGACTGGGGCTGAAGGGCGAAAAGCTACAAAAACTTCCTTGGGAGGTTTTACATGCAGGCGATCGCCCCTTGGGCACAGGTACCGATGTGACCTTTTCTCGCTACCACTTAGACCGACGTCAGGGATATGATCGCCCGGGTGCTACAGTTCCTGATTTTGATCAACCGCTGCGGGTGTTAATGGTGATTGCCGCTCCCACAGATCAAGATCGCTTAGAACTTGCCCGGGAGGCCAAGCATCTCAAAAATGAACTGCATCCTGCATCGATGCGGTCTGGGGCAGATTATGATATTCCCTTACCCAAACAGCAGCTGGATGTGCAGCTAACGGTTTTAGAACAACCGGGTCGAGCAGAACTTACTCAGGCATTGGAGCAGGGACGCTATCAGGTATTGCACTATGCCGGACACAGCAATCTGGGTAACGCAGGGGGAGATTTATACCTGGTCAGTCGTCAGACAGGATTAACCGAGCGAATTAGCGGTGAAGATCTGGCCGGGCTATTGTCGAACAACGGTGTCCAGCTGGCGGTCTTGAATTCTTGCCGGGGAGCCTATGCCCAAAGCACTGAACCTGAGGTCGGTTGGCACGAACAAAACTTGGCCCATGCACTGGTTAATCGAGGAATTCCTGGGGTGATTGCTATGGCTGAGCGGATTCCTGACGATGTGGCCATTACCTTTACCCAACTGCTTTATCGCAATCTTAAGCAGGGGAATCCCATTGATTTATGTCTCAATCGCACCCGTCAGGGGTTGATTTCAGCCCATGGCTCTCATTACAGCTATTGGGCATTGCCAATTTTGTATATGCAACCTGGGTTTGATGGCTATATTGCCAGTAAACCCGGTACCCACAACAGCGCCCTTGACAAGTTACTGAGTGACTCTGAATCTGCCTTAAAGGTGTTGAAGTCGCCAACCCAGAGTGATGATGAAAAGGTTACAGCGGCATCGGACTTAGATTCAAACTTAGATAAAGAGGCTGATTTAGACAATGTGGATTTAGACAATGTCGTTGAAACTGTAGAGCTGGATGAAATCCTCAGCTACAACGAAGAGGATGCTTCAGCCATGACGGAACTAGTGGAGCGACTGTCTCAATCCTCAGCGTCCGATGAGGTGATGCTGGCGGATGTAGATGAGTCACTAATTCCAGAAACGCTAGAAACCCCCGGCCTCGATCTGTACGATCAGCTTCCTAAGAAGCCAGTAGAGCAGCCGTCTGGTTCTACAGAAACGGATACTACAACAGCTGATGATGCCGCTACCACCTATAACAATGACGATGAGGCTACCGCTCCTCAGCCAGGTGGCGATGCGATTAACCGGACCAACGGTTCCAGGCAACGCAAACGACAATTGACCGTTATCGGTGCAGTCGCGTTAGCGACCCTGGCGGGTATAGGTGTCAGTGACCCCTTGAACTGGTTTGCTAAAAAGCCTCCAACACCCGACAGCATACCGTCAGAGATTGCCGAAATTGCTGGTATCGCCAGTGGTAATCCGGATAGTGCTGTTTTGGCTCTCAACAAAATGGCCGCTGTTGGCGATCAAAACAAGGCTCTGAATCGAATTCTGGCTCTAGGCAACATCGATGATCCAACACTGCTATTTTCAAAGGGCCAACTACAGTGGGATCTGATGAATCAGAGTTCACCTATAGACACCACTATAGGTCCTGCAGAGGCAGCGAGATCATGGCAGGATGCCTTGGAGGCAAAACCTAATTGGCTAGATGCTCAGGTAGCTTTAGGATTTGCCTATTATGAGGGAGGCTTTTGGGATGAGGCGATTGAAACCTGGGAAACGGCCCTTGAGAAGGGGCGAGAGTATGACATTCCAATTTTGACGCTGCATGAAATGCCTCAGGATGCCACGATTCAAAACGCACCTACTAAACGTCATGCTCAAATAGGTTTAGCGATGGCCTACTATCAACAATCTAAGCAAGGTCTAACCGATGATGACAAGTTGCCATTGCTTGCGGTTGCGGCCACTTACTGGCAAGATGCCATGGCCAATGAAGACATCACAAACGATTTATCATTCCACTGGCTATGGTCGGAGCAGGCCCTGGCAGATTGGAATGAAGCCAACGTAAAAATTGGCAATTACGTTAGTCATGCAAACTAATCGGGTATCGCTGCTTCTCAATATGAACCTAGGAGATAGGAGCCAGGATTTAGTAGGGGCCTGACTCCTATCTCCTAAATTCCATCCTTAGGAAAACTTTCCGCTTTAAGTTAGTGCTTTAACAGATTCCTAATTGATTTTTGAAATCCTATCTTGTCAAGAATTCCTAACATTAATTTGGTGAGCAACGTTAAAAATTCAACATGTTTTTAAAGCTTCTAAGATGCTTTAAAGATGAGCCTATAGAAAATCAGTTAAGCCTTCCTTGCTGGCGATATTCTTTTTCCCAACACCGCTCTAAATAATCAATTTTGTGTGCTTGCCAGAACTTAAGTGGACTGAAAATAGTTTTGTGATTAGAGCTAAAAACAGGTTGTTGAAGATACTGCCAAAGTGGAAATTTCATTATTGAGAAACTCAGCAAAACAAACGAAGGGATTGACCAAAGGCAGATGTAAGTAAAAACAACAGTAATTGGGGCATATGTACTGCGCCTACGGCCTATAAATAACCACTAGGCACCCTAAAAACTGTCTATAGACTTATTCAAAACTTAATCTAAAGTCTTCTTACATCTATATTGATAATTTCAAGTTTTCTTACATCTATATTCTTCTACTTGGAAGGAGTTCTCCTTCAGTATAAACACCTTACTTTTTAGTAACCAATCTTGTTCCCAAGTTGGAAAAATACTTCACTCAGCTTAAAAAAAAACAATAGTGAAATCTTACAAATATGGTGAATTTAACGATGGCAATGATCGCATCAGCACAAGACTCAATAACAAGCGAAAAAAATAGGTCCTCCAGCACATTGCTTTAGGACCCTTATGTCAAAAAAATAAAACTTTTATATTTACCCAAATGTTATGAGGTAAATATTTTGATGGAGCTGACGGGAGTCGAACCCGTGTCCGCCCTGAGTAATAACACGCCACTCATTCACAGGTTTAGCCTATCTGATCCTCTAGGCGGGAACTGTTCATTATCCCGAACAGTGGGATGCTCTGGTAAAGGTCTTTGTTAGGTTGCTCACCAGAGGAATTAACCTAACGCATCCGTTGGGGTTAGGCTTATCACCCTTAACGGAGTCAGGCGATAAGCGCTCGAACCTGAAAGAGGTGTTTAAGCGGCAGCTACAGCTACTTGCTTACGAGCAAAAGGTACGATGTTGTTTGCATCTGTATTTAGTTGAGTCTTGATTTTCGAGAGTGGACTCGCTCTCGACCTGAATCACAGCGCGACTTTCGTCAAAACGTCGAAACCGTTACAGCCCCTTGCTTTAAGTAACCCAAACTAGGATTAGCTTGGAGAGCATCTTCTATTATAGATGGCGATTCAGAATCTGACGACTAACGGTAATAAATATCCCTAAGATTTAGGGATTCATAAAATTGAGGGATTATCGGACTGATTAGCTTTAATAAACTAAAGCGGTTGTTTTTTAACTTATAATTATTTAGATATTTGTACCACTGAAGCTTGTGAATATCCTGATAGCTCATGGGTTTATGCTCGATGACTTATAGGATGTTCATTGCTAGTAGAAATACCTAGTGTTCGAGCTTGGGATAGCTGGAGCGCAGTATCGATGAGTTCCGCAGGAGTACTTTAACAAGTAAAAGGGGTTATATGGTTATGAGCAGCGACGCACCGGAAACCACTAGTACAACAACTCAAGAGTCTAGATCTTCAGGCAACACTCGCAAAAAAGCAACGACATCTGCTGCAGCGAAGAGCGGTGGCATTGTAAAGGCTGAGAAGCCTGACATCATTGTGTTAGAAGATAATACTCGGGTGGTTGAGACAAATACATTGCCCAACAACCGTCCTATTACTGTGAGTGATGTTGAGGTAGTGAGCACTTTATCCTCGGCTGGCACACGTCCAGTGATGGCGGATAACTTTGAGGTTGCTAGCACCGATCATCTGCCAGGTCATCGCCCTGTGGCAGTGAGCACTTTAGTGGTTTCTGATCTAGATACGCTACCTGGTCACCGCCCCATTGCGTCGAATGACATCGACGAAGATAGTTCTGTGCTGATGGGCTATTTGGATTAGGTCCAGCAAGAGTTAGCTACGTGAGATACTTTTCCCAAAGGGGATGCGTGACCATCTGCGCATCCCCTTTGGGGTATGGCACATTTTACAGCGCAATTAGTCGAGGTTATGCCCGGTCAGTTGGACAAAGATATCTTCTAAATTGGACGGACGGGTCATCATGCCGGTTTTTTCGGGTTGCTGATCAAGGTACTCGTTGGCGTCCTGTAATGTGGGAAAAAAGGTATAGCTCCAACGGTCATCGGTTTGTTTAATGACGATGCCTTCGCCATGTTGCGATCGCAACTCCGCCAGGGTACCCATTTCAATCAAGCGCCCTTGGTCCATAATGCCGATGCGATCGCACAGATATTCCACCTCTTCCATGTAGTGAGTGGTAAGCAGCATGGTCATACCCTGCTGCTTATTGAGGTCAAGGATAATTTCCCACAGACGGCGGCGGGTTTGAGGATCCAGACCGACCGTAGGCTCATCTAAAAACAGAATTTTGGGCTGGTGTAGTAATGCTCGGGCAATCTGCAAACGGCGTTTCATACCGCCAGACAAGGTTTTGACCTTATCGTTACGACGCTCAGACAGTTCCACATAGGCCAGCCATTGATCAATATCTCGCTGTCGCTGAGGGTTGGACAGATGGTGCATTCTGCCATGAAATTCCATATTTTCCCAGACGGACAGGTCCCCATCAACACTGGTTTGCTGTAGAACCACACCAATCTGGCGACGCACTTCGGCTTTCTGCCGATGAACATCATAGCCAGAGACGACAATATCCCCCTGGGTGACCTGGGTCAAGGTGGTAACCATACGAATGGTGGTGGATTTGCCTGCACCGTTAGGCCCCAGCAGACCAAAGATTTCGCCCGGTTGAATCGTCAACGAGAGGTCGTTAACCACACAGGTGTTGTTATAGACTTTGTGAACGTTACGTAGGGAAACTGCCGCCACCATGGGATGTTGTAGAGAAAATGCTGGTCAAATCATACCGAGGATCAGCCCTGTCAATAAAATCACAGGTAACGCTGTCAGCCATTGATGCCCATGAGAGCAACGATCAGCAACCAAGTTTTATTTATCCATCAGGATGATGTGCCCCCCTATAAAAAACAGGGTTCAGTAGTGCGTAACAGCTACTTTTGGGCACTAAAATCCATTGCTGATCGGGCCGGGTTTAATCGGGACTGGGAGTTTGATGAAACGGTCTGGATCGCCCTGGCACGCATGTTACTATCCTTTACCGAATCAGGCTATTTAGGCTATCGAGAAACCGTTTTAGAGTTTCACCCTGACCATAGAATTCCGCCAGAGTTAAAGGATGTCGCGACCTGGGGTGAGTCGGAATATAAACCACGTCCAAGTTGAAACCTGTAGCTTTCCCCACCGGAAAAACTCCAGTTTTGGACGTGGCCAAGGTTTATATAAAAAAGGACAAGCCGAAACTTGCCCTAATGTTCTTTGACTAAATGGAAAACTTGATGCTGGAGAGATGGAGATATCTCTGATTGAATTCGCTTAAAGCGTCAGCCTACATCAGACCCAGCTGGGAAAGGATGCCCTGACCAGTCATAAGCTCAGTAGCAAGACCGATGATAAAACCTAGCATAGCCAGACGGCCATTCCAGTTTTCAGCGATCTGAGTGAAACCAAACTTTGCGTTCTCTTCTGCCATGATTCAAAATCCTTCAAACGAAACGTTAAGGTGGGTAACACCGTGTAAATAAATGTTAATCATTATTTTTTGAAACGGCAATGGCGGTTTTAAAAAAATTTGGATAAGGCCTCCACAAAAGGGGTTGGAATGTTTGTCAAGAGCATTGTGAGCGATTCAAGGGCGGTTATCCGTTGGCGGCCAGAATGATTGTGATTAGGAGGAAAGTTGAGATCGCAATCGCCAGCGCAACTTTCCATGGGGCCACTGGGCGTTCACCCATAACGGTTCCCGTTTGTGCATTAATCATGACTTGATACGTTTTACCCCCATAGCGGTAGGTAGCCATCCAAACCGGTAGCAAAATGTGCTTAAAGGTTTCCTGCGAATAGTCTGTAGAAACCGAGTGAATGCGCTGTTCATCACCGCCAATATCACGGCGAATGTCGTTGGCGATGGCCCCCGACATAATTGTCTTAGCATGCTCAAACCCTTCCTTAACAGGGATTTCATAGCGCTGAGCTTGAAACCCAGCCAAGTATTCTGCACTGTAGGGTTTCAGTTGAGACAATGGCAAGCTGGGCCACAGCTTTTGTAATTTTTTATTCTCAATTGCCTGTGTTGCCGGCACTAATACGTCATCAAAAAAACGTGAGAGCTGCCCTGAGACACGTCGCCATCGAGTTTTTCGAACCCGCTCTGTACCCTCCTTAGTGCGTTTAGTGACGTAATAGTGAGTCCCTCGTTGTCCCTGATAATGGCTATCGGTTTGAGCGTCGTAGGTCCAAAAAGGTAAATAGACGCCAGTAAGCGCCTGATTCTGAGCCAACTGCTTTAATTTTCCAGGTAGAAATATAGCCTTTAGATCCTTCAAATCCCAACGAAAGGCAAGCCATTCTTTTAAATTTTTCAGAGCGGTCTTGCGACCCACCTTAAAAGGAACCAACGCTGACGGTGCCAGTGTGGGGTCAGACGGACGACTTTCCTGAGTCACAATGCTGGTGGCACAGAATGGGCATTGACCCGCGATATCAGGTGGTTCAAACGCAATTGTCGCTCGGCAGCCAGGACAGTTGACCTCCTGTGCCGTCGTTGATAGCTGAGCAATTTGAGTCCGGTTTGTATTAATAAACGCCGCCAGATCGTGTTCCTGCAGTGTTGCCCGCAGGGTGGTAGCGGTAACCTCAGGCATCGCTTCAGCACGACCACAGTAAGGGCACTTAAGCTGCCCTAGATCGGGATCGAAAACCATGTTGGCCTTACAGCCTGGACACTGATATTGATTAACGGAGGTTATTGGCTCCATTGGAAAAGGGGGGAGTAAAGAACAAACTTCCATCGGCCATAAGGTTTGAAAGCTTTCTTGAACAAACTCCCCTCCTGGGAAGTAGTGGCAGGGGGTGGGTTTCGGTTGCTGAGGTTGGCCGACAAGGATAGTTAAGCTCCCGGTGGCGGAGGCGGCACACTGTTCAGCAAGACCTGTAGCTCAGGCATGGTGTTCGCTGGTTGCCAACCCGCCATGCCCTGTTTCCATACATTGGACTGAGCCGTTAACCCATTGGCCAACAGCTGGTCCTGGGGAAAAGGGCCAAAGTTTTGCCCATCACGAGTGATATACCAGGCGGCAGCTGGCATTGGCGGCGGTGGCGCTGCCGGAGCAGGAGAGGCAGGGGCGACAGGGGCGGCAGCACGCGGGTTCATAGCATTGGCGATTTGTTGTCCCATGGCAATGCCGACACCCAAGTCCAGGCCAGGGCTAGCTCCAGCGGGATTTTTAGCAGATTGTTCGATGGCGTTGGCGGCCTGGTATTGGGTGTACTGCTGCATATTGCCCAGGATGCCGATGGAAGCCCGTTTGTCGAGAGCGGCTTCAACTTCTGGCGGCAGAGAAATATTCTCAATCAGCAGCTGACGTAGCTCTAGGCCAAACTGTCCCATATTGGGCTGCATGGCGTCGCGTACCTGCTCCCCCATAATTTGGTAATTAGCAGCCAGATCGAATAACGGAGTTTGATCTTGACCTACCCAGCTGGCAAACGCAGATACGATCATATTGCGGAGATGATCGCTAATCTCGTCGGTTTGGAAGAGGCCATCCGTGCTTATAAGCTGCTCCAATAGGGTGCGGGCATTTGCTACGCGCATAGTATAAGTGCCATAGGCCCGCAGACGAATCGGACCGAGTTCAGGGTCACGAATAGTAATGGGATTAGCCGTGCCCCATTTGAGATTGGTAAAAACCTTTGTATTAAAGAAGTAAACTTCAGCCTTAAATGGAGAGTTGAAGCCATATTTCCAACCCATGAGGGTGGTTAAAACTGGCATATTCTGGGTTTCTAACCGATAGCGGCCTGGCTCATAAACATCGGCCACATGCCCTTCACCAACTAAAATAGCCACCTGGCCGGGGCGTACCGTTAGCTGTGCCCCCATTTTGATTTCGTTTTGAAACCGCTCAAAGCGATAAGCAATGGTATCTTGCGACGGATCGAGCCATTCGATAATGTCGATAAATTCGGCCCGAACTTTCTCAAATAAACCCACTGGTGCGCTCTCCGTAGCGACGGTATTTTCTAAGAGTTACCCTAGCGTTCCCTCTACGTGGGGATATCGTATGTAACCTTTATAGAAATCAATACACGTTAATTTGTTCCAGTTCCGTAGGGAACTGGGTTTTGGACTTCTACCGCCTATATGGTTCTAAGTTACTTTTTGCTCGACACCGAATCCTACTAGTCCAAGTTTTTCCAGGGGCTGACCGGCCGGGGGGCGCAGATAGTTAAGAATGCGGCGGATGCGAGTGTCGGGATTGATTAGGGTAATGGAGTCAACGGATACCACACGGGTATAGTTGGTGGTCATTAATAGCTCGTTAGTATTGCCATCAAACCGGAAGCGGGAAATAATGGGCCGCGCTTCTTCGTAGGCACGATCTCGCAGGTAATCCCCTTCAAGAAGGTGGCCAGTCTCGTGGTGGACCACAAATAGCAAATTCAAGGATTGAGAGACCTTTTCGCCCTTTTCTGACACTGTATTAAAAGCAAGGTGAAATCCTGGGAGCGTTGATAAATCCTTGACTTCATCGTAAGCATTGTCAGAGAGCACTTTAGCCTTGAGCTCTGGCGTTAGGGGCGCGACTTGAAAGTCAGTGTGAGAACGCTCGACTTCATTTTGGGTGAGATAGTGGTAAGTGCGCTCCGTAGACCAGCTGCCCACACAGTGGTCGAAAAATGTATGGAAAACTGAGCGAAGCTCCATAAATTTGCTCTTAAGAGGATTCTATCTTTTCATAATAAATGGCGACGCTACACTCCCCATATCTCCATGGCCCACGAAACTGATGTTTCTACTTTGCTGAAGTGGATGGCTGCTGACTTTAGCAATCAAGCCCAGGCAATTGAAAATCCACCCTTTTTTGCTCACATTCGAGTGTGTATGAGACCGTTGCCCTCAGGCTTTTTACCTGGTAGCTGCTTGTATCTGGAGCAGGCCTATGACTTTATGTTGAACCAACCTTACCGGGTGCGAGTTTTACATTTTTTGCCCCAGAATGACCATATTTTGCTGGAAAATTTTTCTTTCAAAGACCAGAATTCCATTATTGGGGCAGCTCGTGATAAGGCAAAGCTTGCCACTATTACCGTAGAACAGATTGAAAAGATGTCTGGTTGCGATATGACTGTCCGTTGGACAGGTCACAGTTTTATCGGCAAGGTGGTTCCAGGCAAAAGCTGTATGGTGGTGCGTAAAGGCAAAACCAGCTACCTGGATAATGAATTTGAGATTACTGACGATAAGTTGATTAGCTACGATCGAGGACGCGACCCAGAAACCGATGAGCTGCTTTGGGGGTCAGTGGCTGGACCGTTTGAGTTTGAGAAACGGGAGCGGTTTGATTATGAGGTTATGACTTAAAGAAACCCTTTGCCTAAGTCACCGTAATCGGTTGTTTAGCCAAGATAAATTCTAAAAAGGCATAGGTAGTCGCTGTGTCAAAGCGGAAGGTTTTGCCCTCGTAATCTACGACATATTCTCCTGCTACTTCTCCACACGCAGTGCAGGTAAATGTTTGAGCAGCCAGGGCATCAACACTCAGTTCACGAATGCGTTTGGTAAGCCAGCTTTCTAACTGTGAAAATGTAGGCGATTCCAGGCTGGCCTGACGCTGTGCTTCGTAGTCCATGATAGATGTTCTCTCTGAGGGGGCACTGCTATTATGCCTGGTGAATTCTGAATCGATCTTAGAAAGGTGTTTGAGTCTGCTGAGACTGTCTTCAGATATCTTGTAATGAATCCCCGTAGGAGCGTTGCATGTAACGCTCCTACGGGGATGGTGAATTAATGCATAGCATCTACAAAATCAGCATGCTGGTCGCGGGGAATGGGCCAGTCTTCATTTTCGCCACCAATGTAGACACGTTTGATGACGATGTAGTCCTTGCTGAACTGTTGCAGCGTATTGGCCAATACGTCTAGGGCAATGGCATCTGTCGTCCCCAAATCAAACCAGCAGCGGGCCCAAGTACCTTGAAACTGTACTTCAGACATATTGTGCATGACCGACATCAGACTGCTCTCAGCTTCATCATTGTCATAGTTCATATAGCTGATGGCATGACCGCCATCCTGGACTTGTAGATTTTCGGCATTAAAGCCACCGAGCTTGCCCAAGAAAAACCATGAGTCAAAAATTTCTTCGATATACTGCTGCTCCATCGGTGAGGGCACAGTATCGAGTTCTAGCCAAATCCAGAGGTTAAAGAAGTCGCACTCGCGAAAGCGAATTTCCATAGATTAGGTTGCATGATTCCGGTTACTTAGCATAGCAAGGCTATTTATAGCTTTGCGCACATAGTTCACAACATATGTTGATCGTTTGCTCGTTGGAACCTGGAGATAACGCTAACCATGCCTTTAGCAATCCTATTCAATTCAGAAAGCTATAAGGGGTGAGCACATTGGCTATAGTGAGGAATGGACCTTCTTGTCGCCCTAATGCTCACCCTTGATCGTGTTTCCTATCATCCAGCAGCCAGTGCAGTGCCGATTCTTAAGCAGATTTCGTTCAAGCTGGAGCCCAAAAAGATGGGGTTGATCGTGGGACCAAGCGGCTCTGGAAAGAGTACACTGCTTGAGATTTTAGCCGGGTTAGTGGTTCCGTCGAAGGGGACACTGCACTGGCGTGATCAGGAACTGCAGCCAGAGACACTCCAACAGTTAGCAGGACTGGTATTTCAGTTTCCTGAGCGTCACTTTTGTGGCCACACAGTACTAGAAGAGCTGCGCATCGGCCATCCAGAACTGGGGGCGGAGCAGGTTACGAAGACGCTTGAGTCAGTTGGCCTGGGGGCGATTTCACTGCAGGCTGCGCCCCATGCTCTAAGCGGTGGTCAGCAGCGTCGACTGGCGCTAGCGGTCCAGTTAATTCGACAGCCCTATTTGTTACTGCTAGATGAGCCGACGGCTGGGCTGGATTGGTCAATGAAACAGCAGCTGATCAGTTTGTTAGTCCAGCTGAAAAAAGACTGGAGTTTGCTAGTGGTGTCCCATGATGCTGGTGACTTGGCCCATTTGGCAGATTATTGCTGGACACTGCAGAATGGGGAGCTGGTGACGCAACCGTTGGAGATGGTGCCAATGGCGTAGGTTGGCTTGATTTCAAGACACCGAACAGGTGCAAGGGATACAGGGGAAGCATCGGGAGCACAGTAATGACAGAAGCTATAACCGAACGGTTACCAATCCATGGCGACATTTGGCAGGAGACTTTGCAATGGCAGCCAACGGCAGAGCAGCAGACCTTATTTGAGCGTTTGTATCAGGGGATTCTCGATGGTAACCGTCTGGCCAATTTAACCCGTATCACTGAACCCGCTGATTTTTGGGAGAAGCATCTGTGGGATTCTCTGAGTGGTTTGGCTCCCTGGTATGAGCCACAGAAACCAGAATGGCTGCCGACGGTGAAGCAGGTAATCGACATTGGTACGGGGGGAGGATTTCCAGGGGTACCGGTTGCGATCGCACGCCCCCAATGGCAGGTGACGCTCCTCGACTCCACCCGCAAAAAAATTGCATTTCTAGAAACCCTGTGTGACCAGTTAGGACTAACCAATACGGCGTTTTTAGCAGAGCGGGTCGAAACGATAGGTCGCGATCCAACCCATCGCGCCCAGTATGACCTGGCTATGGTGCGAGCCGTGGGACCAGCCTCCACCTGCGCAGAATATGCCCTACCCCTATTGAAAAAAAGTGGGTTTGCCGTGCTATTTCGCGGTCAGTGGACAGACGAAGAAGAAGAGTTATTTATGGGAGCACTGGACACCCTAGGTGGTGAACTAGTGGCCATCTGCCCCTGGGAAACACCCCTAAGCCAAGGAGTCCGCCACTGTCTATATGTGAAAAAGGTAGAAAAAACAGATAAAGAATTTCCCAGGCAGATAGGGGTACCTGCAAAGCATCCGCTTTAAAAGTTGCAGCTTGGCTGAGCAGAGCCTTATGGCTTCTGGGGATGAGCAAGCGCTTTTCAAGCGGAGATAGCTAAAGATTACTTCCCAATCGCTTTAACTACCAGGATGCCACCAAAGTATAGAAACAGCACGGCTCCTGCCAGTAAGCTTTGGGTGATGGGGTCGGTGGAAGGCGTTAGGACAGCTCCCAATACCACAGCTCCCAATAAAACCGAGCGCCAACCCTTTAGCATGGTGGCGGAACTGACGATGCCCAATAGACCTAGCATGAACTGGATAACCGGAATCTGAAAAGCTAAGCCGGTGCTAAACAGCAGCAGTAGGACAAACTCAAAGTAGCGATCGATAGACCATAGCTGCTCGACTACGCCCTCACCGTAGTTGATAAAGAAGTTCAGAGCGGCAGGAATGAGCGCAATGTAGGCGAAAAAGATACCGACGACAAAGAGCACACTAGAGCCCAGCACAATAGGGCCTACTAGCCGTCGCTCTCGTCGGGTGAGCCCAGGCAATACGAATAAGGCAATTTGATACAGGATAAAGGGGCTCGCGACTAAAATACCGCTGTAGCCTGCCACCTTAATAGATACAAAAAAGTATTCACCGGGGGAGAGCTGCAGAAATTTGGCTCCTTGAGCAGGAATTTCTAGGATTTCGACAATGCGGTTGACGATGCAAAAGCAGCCGATAACGCCTACTAACACTGCGATCAACGAATAGAAAATACGCAGTCGCAGCTCTTCGAGGTGATCGAAGAGAGACATTTCGACCTCATCGGGCATTTCGTTGAGATAGTCTCGCTGCTCGGTGGATTCTACCGTCTCTAAGTTGGACGTCATGGGCTGTAGGGCCAGTCTATAGCTATGTTTTTTATTCTATCGCTGTAATTGCCCCGCTGCTGTGCCAATGGGATATATCTTGCTGAATAGGAATACCGAAGGGTATACGGACTAGATACTAGAGGTGCTTAGCCTGTTTGGACCAAGCTCTTGGACTGATGGGCAAATTATTCTGCAGCAGCGTCTGTTGGAGTAAAGGTTAGAAACTCAGCTCCGCCTGGGTTACCAGCAGGTTTAGGCTCGCTACCGTTAGCTGAAATAATTGCGGCACCTGCATTACCAACATTCATGGTAATGGACTTTTGACCTTCCCAGGTCTGCTTGACACCAGGGTCCAGCAGACCTTCAAAGGCAACTTTGCCATCTACAACTACACTCATCCAAGAGGGACCTGCCTCAGTAATCTCTACCTGAAGGCTTACGGGCGCATCGCTAACGGTGGGTGCGGGCTCTGGGGGCTCTTCTACCAGGGCTTGGGGTGTCTCTGGAGGAGGCTGTAAGACTTCTGTCTGGGATGTTTCTGCCTGGGGCGATTCTGCTGGGGCAGTTTCTGTTTGCGCAGGGTCTGCCTGAGCAAGCTCAGTTTGAGGAGCTTCAGCGTCTGTTGGTGTGGGCTGTTGGTCAGAGCCGCCGATGATTCTAGGGCCGATCAGTGCGATCGCACCAGCAAGAACAGCCACACCGATCCCCAAGGGCAACCAGTTAACGCCTGAGTTAGAACTGTCCGACAAGCTAGAGCCCATCGGCTTAGCCGGCAGAGCGCCTAACGCAGGCGACGGGGCAGATGCTGCAGTAGTGGCCGCCCCATCTTTAGCTGGCTTTTCTTTGATAAAGGGGGCGCTTTGATAGGAAGCAGAGCTTTGCTGGCTGGTACTGTCGGCCGAATTACCCAACCCTAGAGCAGCCAGCTCATTATCACTCATCGGACGTGGATCCAGGTTAAATTCCCGAGTTGCACCCGTTTTATCAGACGGAGCATGCCCAGATATACCTGTACTGTCAGGAAATGACGCTAGGGAAGGATCCGTTTGCGTAGGAAGAGCTCCTACGGTCGGCTTTGGCCGGTTAGGCTTTGATTGGGCAGGAGATACTTTTGAAGTATCCCGATAAGTCGTATCCACCGGTGTAGCGGGTCGGGCTACGGGGCGGGGCGTGTCAGGAATAGAGTGGACTGGAAACTGCTTAGCAAAATTAGCGCCATCTAATCCCAGGGCATCTGCATAGCGACGGATAAACCCTTGAACAAAAATAGGCTGAGGTAAATCGGACGTATCACCGGTTTCTACGGCTTTTAGCAGTTGAGCCCGAATATAGGTCTGTAGGGAGATATCTTCTAAGGACTTTCCCTGCTCCTGACGCTTTTCTTGCAGGTAAGCGCCGAGTTGGCTAAGTTGCTGCTTCTGAACGGTGCTGTAGCTAGTCACGTTAATCTACGTATATTCCCTGCGACCCATTGTATGGTCAACTGCTCGAATCGCATAGGGCTATTAGTACCTATAAACCACGTCACTTTAGCTATTTAGCTGTGTATTGGGCCACTCGACTACGAATAGCAGGGTTATAGAGCCGTAAATAGTTCCAATAGCCGCCAAAGACTGCTTCGACATAACCCTGGGTTTCGGTATATGGAATGTTTTCAACGAAGACATCCAAGTCGCCATATCCCCTGGCAATCCAGTCGGCTACCGCGCCTGGACCAGCATTGTAGCTGGCAACGGCAAACATAGAGTTATTGTTATATTCCCCATGGGTATAGTCCAGGTACCAGGTGCCCAGCTTAATGTTTTCACCAGGTGTTTCTAGTTTGGTATCCAAATCGCTATTGTTTTCACCGATTTGGCTCAAAACCCAGTCGGCGGTACTGGGGATTACTTGCATCAGGCCAATGGCTCCAGCAACGGAGCGGATTTTAGGCTCAAATCGAGATTCTTGACGCATCAGGGCGGTGACCAGCAGGGGGTTAAGCTGACGCTGCTGAGACCAGATTTGAATCAGGTCAGAAAAGGGGAATGGATAAACCGTTTGCCAATAACTAGCGGTGGTTCTGAGCTGCTGGTACTCTGACTGTTCGCCATCTTGATCGCGCCAGGCTAGGCTGGTAAGCATAAAGATGCCATCGAGATTGTCACCCACACCCACACGTAGAACGCCATCGGTAAACTGTTCTGCTACGGTTGGGTCTTGAACATTTGAAAACTCAGTTTGCCAGAGGCTCCAAGCGTCTGTGTCTTGACCTAGGCGATAGAGCAGTTGCAGCGTCTCTGAGCCAGCTGGCAATGGCTCTCGCTGTTGAGGCAGACTGACCTCGGGGGCAAGATAACGCACGCTATCAAAGTCACCTACATCCCACCCCAGCATGACTGCCGAGCGCCAGGCGAAATAGGATTCGGGATATTGTGCCAGGGTACGTTCATAGAATTGGCTAGGGTCCTGCCCTAGTTGCTGAGCCCATTTCCCGGACCAGAAACTGGCTTCAGCAGCCAGTTTGCTTTGGGGATTAGCCGCAATCAGCTCTTCTACCAGCTGGCGAGCGGTGGCTAGATCATTGGCTTTAGCAGCTTTATGGGCTCGACTGAGGCGGAGTTCGGCAGCGGCCTCAGAGTCACTGTACTGGCTGAGTACTGAGGTGCGTGCATTTTTGGCGGATGTGGCACTATTGAGCTGCTCTAAAATATTGGCTTTTTTAACCAGGGCGTCCCCTGCTCGATCTGGAAATGTTTTGATGACTTGATCCAGAGGAGCAAGGGCCGCTTTGTCCGGTAGGGAGTCTACTAGTTTAATCAGTCCTAGACCGGTTTCAGGGGCGTTGGGGTAAGTTTTGGCAAGTTTTTGGTAGGCTGCGATCGCAACCACCTTTTTTTGATCGATCTGGGCTCCCCGCGCTGCTCGGTAGAGGCTGGTAGGGGAAGTAGGGGCTTTAGCATAGGCCTGGGCTGCTTGCCCATACCGCTGATTTTCCCAATAGCCAAAGCCAATGGTATCCCACTGTTCAGGGGTGAGATTTTTACCATACTCACTAGTGAGTCGGTCAAGGCTGGCCTCATAGTCTTCATGATAAAGGCCATGGGCAGCCACCAACAGGAGCTTGTCCTTGGATGTACCGGTTCTCAGCTGCTGCAACGCCACCTCGACAGCTCGTGGATGGTTAGGATGCTTCGCTAGTAGTGCATCCCACTGCGCCGGATCCCGTTTGCCTAACTCGTAACGGGCCTCTGCGGCAGCACTGTGGGTATCGTAGTCAGTCAGCAGCTGATTCCAGCTAGCGGGTGATTCTCCTGTC
>JBCCXQ010000057.1:0-22443 GCA_039191365.1 Cyanobacteria bacterium P01_F01_bin.13
AAGGGTCAGTCATTGCGGTCTGTGCGGGCAAGCATTCAAGAGGCAATTAATACCGTTGGCCTCGACGGCTTTGAAAAAAGCTATCCTCGACAGCTATCGGGAGGGATGAAAATGCGCGTATCCATTGCCCGCGCGCTGGTGACTAAACCTCAGGTATTGCTGATGGATGAACCCTTTGGTGCCCTAGATGAAATGACCCGTAGTCGTTTGAATAGTGACCTGCTACACCTGTGGGAAGAAAAACACTGGACCGTCTTGTTTGTCACCCACAACATTTATGAAGCCGTTTACCTCTCTACACGAGTAATCGTCATGGCAGCTCGCCCCGGACGAGTTATCGCCGACATTCCCATTGAGGCTACCTATCCTAGAACAGATGCGTTTCGCACATCGTCACAGTTTAATCATTATTGTCGCGAGATTATGGCAGTCCTGTCAGAGGAAGAAGATGTTGGCGTAGCCGACCGTAAAAACAACCACAAGACAACAGGTATCGCAGGTGTTTAAGAAAAGAAAATTAGAAACTTTTTCAAATTGGATAGCCCCGACGCTAGTAGGCCTAGCTGCCGTCGTTGGCTGGGATACTTTTGTACGAATTACTAACACCCCTCCCTATCTTCTACCCGGTCCAGGGCTTGTACTCAAAACCCTAGTAGAAGAATGGGGAGATTTGTTTCCATCATTGTTGGTCACAGTTCAAATTACAGTCGTTGCATTTCTGGCTGCAGTCATTTCAGGATTGCTAATCGCAATCTTGTTTGCTCAGAGCAAGTGGGTGGAGCGTAGCTTTTTCCCCTATGCAGTGATTTTGCAAACGACACCGATTGTTGCGATCGCACCCCTAATCATTATCTGGCTCCAAAACAACACCTTTATGGCCCTGGTTGTTTGCGCCTGGATTGTGGCCTTTTTTCCGATTGTGTCTAACACCACCCTGGGTCTCAACAGCGCCGATCATAATTTGCAAAACCTATTTGAAATCTATGGTGCATCCCGCTGGCAAACCCTAATTCATTTGCGATTGCCCAGTGCTCTCCCCTACTTTCTGGGGGGACTGCGCATTAGCGGTGGTCTGGCCCTGATTGGAGCCGTTGTGGCTGAATTTGTGGCGGGCACAGGCGGAACCCGTTCTGGCATCGCCTATCAAATTTTGATCTCCAGCTTTAACCTGCAAATTCCTCGAATGTTCGCTGCATTGTTGATGACAACAGTGCTAGGAGTTACGATCTTTGTTGGACTAACGGTATTGTCGGATCGACTGCTGGCCCATTGGCATGAGAGTGCCATCAAACGCGAAAATTAACGGCCAGAAAAATTATGCGTGGATTTGTCAATGTGCCTGATGCCGATCATTACTGGCTACTAAATGGTCGAATACCGCTGTGTTTACTCAGCGATGATATAGCCCTAAAGCCAATTACTGCGCTACAAGCATTTCCCCACCAGGAGGAGTTGGTGGCCGTAGATGTAGAAGTGAAGGGAGGTGCGATCGCAAGTATCCTCCCCACAGGCCAAACAGATCTGGGCAATAAACCCACCGTAGATCTGGGCCAGGGATTAATTTGGCCTTGTTTTGTCGATATGCACACCCACCTGGACAAGGGACATATCTGGCCCCGCTGCCCTAACCCAGATGGCACTTTTATGGGAGCCCTGGAAACCGTACGCAACGACCATAGTAACTGGCACGCCGCCGAGCTTTACCAGCGCATGGGGTTTGGTCTTAAATGCAGCTATGTCCACGGGACCCAGGCCATTCGAACCCACCTGGATAGCTTTGGCCCGCTAGGAAAAACGAGCTTTACGGTGTTTGACAAACTGCGCCGCCAGTGGCTAGACCGACTTACCCTACAAGCCGTCTGCCTTGTATCTCTGGACTATTTTCTCACACCTGAGGCGGCCCCCTTAGCCCAACTGGTGGCAGAGTTCGATGGGGTGCTGGGGGGAGTGGCCTACATGAATAAAGATCTGGTCTCCCAGCTCGACCAGATCTTCACCCTGGCCAAACGCCATGGGTTAGACCTCGATTTTCACACCGATGAAAGTCTCAATCCTGACGACATCACCCTTCGCTATATAGCCGAAGCAGCCCTGCGCCATGACTTTCAGGGTACTATCACCTGTGGACACTGTTGTAGCCTCTCGGTACAGCCTCCCAAGGTAGTCGAGAAAACATTAAATCTGGTCAAAGCGGCCAATATTGGCATTGTCAGTTTGCCCATGTGCAATCTCTATCTGCAGGATCGTCAGGCAACCCATACCCCTCGATATCGAGGGGTGACACTGCTCCATGAAATTCACCAGCGGGGCATCCCGGTGACATTAGCCAGCGATAACTGTCGCGATCCGTTCTATGCATACGGTGATCACGATGGGTTGGATGTGTTTAAACAATCGGTTCGTATTGGTCATCTTGACCGTCCCTTTGACCACTGGCCCAGCAGTCTCACCAGTCGTCCTGCCCAACTCATGGGCCTAACAAATATGGGAACTCTGGCACCAGGAGGCTCAGCCAATCTAATTTGTTTCAAAGCTCGCACATTGAATGAGTTGGTAGCCAGGGCGCAGTGCGATCGCATCGTTATTCGTCAGGGTCATCCCATTGATACTACACTGCCCGACTATCGGGAGCTAGACACCTTGTTTGAGAACTAAGCATCTGTCAGTTAGTCAGGACAATGGGTATCCCTAAAAGCCTTACGTTACAATGCTAACCTGACGAGCAGATCTCCTAATGCATCAGGAGATTTGCTATAAATTCTATTTTGAGCAGCTATCTAAACATCACCTCTAGCTCATTAGCCGGTACAGGTCTTGACCAAAAATACCCCTGCCCCCAGGTACAGCCTAAAGACCTTAAAGCCTCCCATTGCTGCCTTGTTTCAATACCTTCAGCCACCACGGCAAGGTTTAGGCTATGGGCTAAATCAACAATTGTTTTGACTAACGTATGGGCTTGGGGACGTTGCCCCAAACTTGTCACAAATGACTGATCGATTTTCAGCCCATCACAACAAATTTGACATAAATAGCTGAGGGAAGAATAACCCGTACCAAAATCATCTAGATGAATATCCACATCGAGATTCTTGAGTTGGCTAATGACCCAACCATTATCAATTACGCTATCTAACAGCGTGTTTTCCGAAATCTCAAGCTTCAGCCAATCACCGTTTTGACCCGCTAGCCCCTGTTTAACTGAGTCGATCAGTGATTGAGTTCCCCAATTATTAGCCGATACATTGACACCAACCATCAGTGTCCGTTGAGGCTTGTCAACTTGCCATTGTTGATACTGTTGACAAGCCTCCAAGATAACCCATGCATCAATGTTCGCCATAATTCCCAGATTTTCAGCAGTAGGCATAAACGCTGACGGTGAGAGCAGACCATGGGTGGGATGATGCCACCGCAATAGGGCTTCTACACCAACCATGGTTTCACTCCTGAGATCTACAATCGGCTGATAATACAGTTCAAACTGATTGTGTTGCAGGGCTTGTCGGAGATCAGCTTCCATCTCTATCGCTGCCATGGCCTGCTGATGCAGAGTATTGTTGTAGACTCGATAACAAGCTTTTCCCGACGATTTAGCCTGATACATGGCTAAATCAGCGTTACGAATCAGCTGTTCGGCGGTCAATATCGTTTTCTGAGATGGCCTTACCTTTCTCGATAGAACCGTTGACATATGGGCAAACGCAACACCGATACTAGTACTCACCAGCAGCTGATATCCTTCAAAGGAAACTGGTGTGTAGATAGCAGCCTGGATGCGATCGCATGTTTGCCGCACCAATGCCTCGTTAACAGACTCCATCAAAATCGCAAACTCGTCTCCGCCAAAGCGAGCCAGCATATCCTGCGGCTGGAGGCATGACTGTATCAACTGAGAGATTCGCTGCAACAAATAATCTCCGGCTCGATGCCCCAAGGAGTCATTAACAGACTTAAACCGATCTAAATCTAAAAATAGAACAGCTAGAGGAGTCTTTTTCTCTAGCATCAATTCCAGTCGCTTCATAAACAGCGTGCGATTTGGCAACTGGGTCAGGGGATCATAAAGCAACGCACTTTCTAACAGCTGCGCCTGCAGTTTTCTCTCCTCAGATATATCGTCCAAACATAGGATATATCCCAACGTCAGAGTGTCTTGAAACTTTGTCTCTTTAGTAATAGGGGTTTCCCGTAACACCCAGTGGATATCCAATTGGGTACATTCAACCACCCCCTGCTGCTGCAACACCATCCATTGCTCCTCTGTCATAAAGACCAGAAGAGATTTAATATGAGATCTTAGACTGTTAGGGGAAAGCGCTAACCTTATCTCTGCTAGGGGGTTATATTCTAGTAACTGTCGTTCATTGTTCAGCACAAGTATAGCCGTTTCTAAGCCCTGAAAAATTTGTCGATAGGCCAGGGGAGATGCTGGTAACAGCATCCGTCGTGAGATAGCAACACAATATACGGTCAAAGCTGTTGTAAAGGCCAGGGGAGTCAGATCCAAGCAGCGCAGCTTCACCCATATCGGAGACAACATTACAAGGTTGACAGAACCGACCAAGGTATAAGACCCCAGTAATAATTGAAACTCCCATCGTTGTGTCGGCGTTGCATCTAGAATGACAGGGACTAACACCGCAAGTCCGATAAAAAATAACCCACTACTGTAGGGCCTATGCACAAATTGAAACCATGGACCGGTTGCATACTGCGCTAGAGAGCTGTCTAATACCTGATTAAACTGCTTGATGTACCACATCCATGGTTGGGATGCAGGATGCCAGGTAATCAAAATCGTCACAATTGGCAAAACAAACAGAAAGGGATGAAACCAATGCCGACGATAGCCAATGCGACTCAGTAAAAATAACAGCCATACTGGCACAACCAAAGCAATGGGAATCACCTGCCACCGTAGCCAGAACGTATATTCCTCTGAAGTCTGACTCAATGAGGACCAGGCAGAAACGATTGTCCAAAATGCGTTGATTACCAAAACAAAACGTAACCATCGCCAGGTCAGCTCATTCTGATTACGAGGGCACAGGAAGAGCAAGCCGACACAGAGCAGTGCAGCTATGCTGTTTGAGATCGCATACACTGGCACTAACCAAGCATTCATACAAGTACCATTCCCCAAACATCAGGGAGCTTTCAAAAGCCCGATTTTTGGCCCAATACGGGTTATCAGTTCCCTCGTAGGAAAGTTACACAGGATGCAATGCAAGTTGCAAGAAGTTTTTTGATTAAGCCCCTAAACGGTCCATTGAAATCTGAGCCGCCTCTGAAACTTGGGGATGGCCGTCTTTAGCCAAATAACGCAGCGCCGATATACTTTTTTCAGTCGGCAAATTCCCCAGGGCTTCTGCTAATCGCTGCCTTACCAGCCAATCTTCTGACTGAGCAAAGGCCAGAATTTCGTCCAGGGCACTCAAATCACCAATTTCACCCAAGGCTGCGATCGCAGCCTGCTGTAAAATCACCTCTGGACTGTGCAACGCCTGCAACAAGGCATCATGGGCACGGGGATCTTTGAGGTTACCGAGGGATACCGCTGCACTAAAGCGCACTAGCCAATCGGTATCTTCATAAAACGAACGGATCAGCGGTTCGAACGCACGGGGATCCTCTAAATACCCCAACGCCCCCGCCGCATCAGCCCGAATGCCATAGTCTGGGTCAGTCTCTAGAATTTTGACTAACAGAGGAAAGCTTTCTGGCGTCTGCTTGACTCCTAAGGCAAAAATCGCCATCGAACGCACCTGCTGATTTTCATCATCTAGGACAAGCTTAATGAGTTGCAGTGCATCAGAATCAGGGACATCTCGCAAAGCAGCCAGTGATAGCTTCTTATCTTTAAGATCGCCGGTTGTGAGTTTATTAGCAAGGGCGGCGAGATCAATCATGACCATCGTTTATAGTGTCTTAAATTCCTAATTATAGTTAGGGCGCTCAGTCAATGGGATCAAGCTAAGCTCCCATCATTTGCATTCGAACCCATCACATTCTACAGGGCTAGCAGGCTGCAAATTAGCTGCAAGTTTATAAATCATGCTCCATCAATAGTACTTATATACCCATAAACTCATTTAGCTTGACAAGGGCCAAATTGGAACTGTGCGGAAATCCGAACCAGCTTCTTGAAGAAGTCAATATAGAAAGCAAAAAATATTCAAAATATTCTTTGTTTGCTTTCCGCAACATCCGTTAAAGGACATTCTGGCCATGGCTTACTTATCTACCAACAAACGTCAAAAACGCCGTAACCGCCATCGGTACACGCCTGCACCCGCTGGCAAGCCTAGCCGCACTCGTTCTGGTGGGGCTCGTTAACACGTCTAGTGAAAATTTCTGTTTTTGTTAACGTTCACTCAGGGTCAAAGTTGTTATAGCTAGTGGTATGAACAGGCCCTTAGAGTAACGACTCGTTATGGTCTTTTCACTAAATAGTTAATAACCTACCCTGAGGCTGCCCATGACTACCCAAACAGTTCTGCAGTTTATGCAGAAGACCGCTGACAATATCGCCCTACAGCAGCAGCTTGAACAGTTGCTTGGCTGTGGTGACGGCGACATTAGCTCTAGCGTCAACATTGATCCCGAAGAATCCCTAGCCTTAAGCCAACGTGCCCCAAAAGTTATTGAATTGGCGGCATCTATGGGCTATCAGTTTTCTAATGACGAACTACTATCCGTTGTGAATGCTTTCAAACAACATCAGAATGGCACCATCTCTGATGAAGCCTTTGCCAACTTGATTGGCATCACCTCAGAAGAAGGAGTTCGTCCAGCTGTAAAGAATAATTTTAAGCGTCTGGCCAACTACTTATCCAAAACCTATTTGGGTATGCATCTGTCTTAGACCAATCTTAAAATCTTGAGATAATCAAAACTTAAGATACGCCACTGTGGCCCGTTTTTTTGATCCTTGCTTTTGAGAATTCGGGCCATTGACTTATGGCCATCAACAAACAGAACTCTCTCTTAGACGTGATCCCAAGTATTTTATTGACATTAAACGAAATCACGACATAACTGAAATATAGTAATTTCAACTAACTTCTCTAGTTCTCTTCTGCGTATTGTCTTGACTCTTTGACTTCTAATTTAATTTTTCTCACATCCAAAACACCCATAGCTATCATTGCCTAGCAGATAGGCAAATCCAGTCCTGTAGTGGATTTTCTCCACAATCCAAAAGGAACAAGAGAAGAGTCATACTACGAAAAACATTGTTTAAAGTAACGCTGCTTTGAGAAATATAACGTCCCTGGATAAGAAATCCTAAGTCCGTTAGAGTAACGATGACTAACGCTTGGGTCCTGATATCGTAACGGGCGATTACTCTGGGTTGGGTTATGTAGGCTGGTTTATAGGTTATTGTTGAACCCTCTTAATCCCTCCACTCCGAGATGTTGAATACCAGTGGTAGGTCGTCGCCGTTCTCTTTTTAGCTCTCTTCTATAGTGCAGTGTCACATAACATGGTTAATTCCCATTCTGTGACAGCATCCGTCTCTGAATCTCAAGAGCTGATGCCGTCATCTGAGGTGCTCTCTTCTGAGGTATCCTCCTCGTCTGAAGTATATGTATGTGTTCATGGGCACTTTTATCAACCGCCCCGCGAAAACCCTTCGTTAGAAGCGGTAGAGCGACAGCCTGGTGCAGCGCCTTTCCATGATTGGAACGAGCGCATTCTACGAGAGTCTTATCGACCCAATGCATTTGCGCGCATCATGGATCATCATGGCCATGTGCTGCAAATTGTCAACAACTATGAGTTTATTAGTTTCAATATTGGCCCAACGTTAATGAGTTGGCTGGCACGTCATGATATTGAAACCTATCGACGCATATTGACTGCGGATAAGCGCAGCTGCGATCACAATGACGGCCATGGTAACGCCATTGCCCAGGTCTACAACCATATGATTTTGCCCCTGGCTAACGAGCGCGACAAACTTACCCAGGTGCGTTGGGGCATTGCCGATTTTCGCAAGCGCTTCCATCGCGATCCCGAAGGGATGTGGCTGGCAGAAACTGCCGTTGACCAGGACACTCTGCGAGTTTTGATCCAGGAGGGGATCAAGTTCACCATTGTGGCCCCTTCCCAGGTGCAGCGTTGTCGCCAGATTGCACCTGAGTACTCAGACTGGCATGAAGTCGGTGGCGGTCAAATTGATCCCACCCGTCCATACCGTTGCTATGTGCCCGGTTTACCCACAGGGCAAAACTATATCGACATTTTTGTGTACGATGGGCCGATTTCTGGCGACATGGGCTTTAGTGACATTTTGCAATCGTCCCAGTCCTTCGCAGATCGGCTTGGTCAGGCCATTCGAGGCGATCGCAAAGATGCCCAGCTGATCTCAGTAGCAACCGACGGTGAAACCTTTGGGCACCATCGCGGGGGAGCAGAGCGGGCCCTGGCCTATGCCCTACAGCATGAATTTATCGACCGGGGTTGGCAGATAATTAGCTATGCCCGCTATCTCAGCTTGTTCCCGCCCACCTGGGAACTGGAGCTAAAGCCGGTTACAGCCTGGAGCTGCGCCCACGGTGTTGAGCGTTGGAGAAGTGACTGCGGCTGTTGTGGCGGTGGCGAGTGGCATCAGCAGTGGCGGGCTCCCCTACGTAATGCCCTTGACTGGCTGCGGGATGAGCTGGTGGAAATCTATGAGATTACGGGGGAAGAGCTGTTCAAAGATGTTTGGGCCGCTCGGGATAGTTATATAGATGTGGTGTGCGATCGCACTCCCCTCGCCCTTGAACAGTTCTTTACCCAGCATCAGCACCACGAACTCACCCAGACGGAGCGCACAGACGCCCTCTCTCTTCTAGAGATGCAGCGTCATGCCATGCTGATGTACACCAGCTGCGGTTGGTTTTTTGAAGAGATCTCCCGTCCCGAAGGTACTCAGATTTTGCGCTATGCAGCTCGGGCCATCGAGCTAGCCGAAGCAATCTGTGGCGAGTCACTAGAAGCCGACTTTATAGACAAACTAGCCCTGGCTCCTAGCAATGTGTCCCTGTTTAAAGATGGTGCTGGTGTGTATCGTGCCCAGGTACAGACAGCACGCATCAGTGCTGAACAGGTGGTGGCCCACTATGCCATGTCTTCACTATTTCATACTTATCATCGTGAACAACGGCTATACTGCCACACCCTGACTCACCAGGACTACCAAAAGCAAACCATGGGGGCTCTCACCCTGGCTCTGGGGCAAGTCAACATTGTCTCAGAAATCACCCAGGTCAAAGCCAGTTATACCTTTGCAGTCTGCCATTTGGGGGGCCAGGAATTTCTCTGTGGAATCCGTCCCTTCAAAAATCGGCTTGCCTATGCCCGTGCCAAGGAGGCTGTTCTCAGGACCTTTGCTCAAGGCAGTATGGTCCAAACTATTGCCGCCATCCAAACTCAGTTTGGTGAACATACCTTTAATCTGCAGCAGCTATTTAGTGAAGAGCGTCAGCACATTATGCAGCTGCTCAGCCAAAACACTTTACATCAGCTCAACCAGCTTTATACCCAAATCTATCGGGAAAACTATGGTGTCCTGATGGCCTTCCATCGCGAGCATATGGACGTACCTCGCGAATTACAGGTAGCTGCTGAAATCACCCTAAGCCACCGTGCTATCAATGTTTTACGACAGTTAGAGCAAGACTTAAGCGACATCGATGAAAATATCTTGGCCATTAGCACCGGTTATCTTGGGGAATTGGAAGGAATCGCTATCGAAGCAAATCACTTGCGCTGCCACCTCACCCTCCCCACTGCGGCAACACTGTTAGAAGGCCTGATTTTACAAGCGTTACGTCAGATTCTGCGAAGTGAGCCAGAGTTTACACATCTAGACTGCATTCTGAGCGTCAATCCACTGGCGATTCAAGGGATCAACCGGTTAATTACCCTGGGTGCTAACCTGGGCCTCAACTTGAATCTGGAGCGATCGCAAGAAGTGTATTACAGCTACATTCAGCAATGCGCCCCTATCCCTAGCCTTGGTCAGGCTCTTGGTATAGCCGAATAAGGCCAAATGAGGCTAAGAAAAAATTAACGTCGATACAGAATGCGGGCATCAAACCCTAAACGACGGGCTTCGCGTACCCGGGCAGCCGCATCCGAACGGCTGCCGTATCGGCCAATGTTAATAAACTTGCCTTGGCGTACCGAATCAATAGCAGCATTGCCAAATACTCGTTGGACTTGCCCAAGCTCATTGGTAGACTCAATCACCGCAGCAATATAAGGAAAATTACTGCCCTGTGCAGACCTGGGGACATTGACGGCCACCACATCTGTACCCACATCATCTATTAGCCCCAATACATCTAACGTTTGTGGACCCGCAACGCCCGTCACTGGTAAGTCATACCACTGTTGGAATTCTTCCACGGCGTCCTGGGTCATGGGTCCATAGTCGCCATCAATGGGTCCCGGATCAAGGCCATTACGTTCAAGCGCTTGCTGTAACGAAATCACATCATCACCAAAGTCTCCAGGCCCTAGTGACGGGGTAGTGGTTGAAAAGGGAATGCTGCTGGGATTGGGCAACGGTGGCGGTGGCGGTGCTGGTAGCCGCTGGGACTGAGCATAGCTGGGCAATCCTACAAAGGCCAGAATGGCTCCCCCAAGGGTAGCCGTCAGTAATTTGGACATAACAAAATTCCCTGATATAACGCTGGCAAGCTCTAGCTGAGCACACCAGGCCCAGCTATAAGGACATACACTCCGATTCGGCCAGATAAGGGACTACCCGATCGAGCTAGATGGCGTATATATTAGCGAATGATTGACAAAACTGTACTTATTAGCGTTGCAATCGCTAACATTTAATTTCGCAGTGCCCTAATCCCGCAGTATTCGTGATTCATAGCCAAGGTCGCGGGCAGCATCAACTAAATCAGAAGCCTCAGAACGCTCTGTAAAACGGCCAAGGCTGATGTAGTCTCCTATCCGATTGTTTTCAATTCTGGCATAGGGAAAATTACTGCGTACTTTTGCAAGCTCAGACCTGCCCGCAATAACTGCTGCAACATAACTTCCTTGGGTAGCGCTATTACCCAGGGGGCGGGAATTGTTACGGGAACCGCCTGGGGTGGTAAATGCTGTGCCAGCAGTAGCACCGCCACCAGGTTCAAACCCCATGTGCAGTAGAGTACCTCGGTCGGCAATCCCATTCACGGGTACGAGACCTGCAGTGCGCTGATAAGTTCTTACGGCCTGACGAGTTTCATCGCCATAGTAACCAGTAGTCGGTAACCCGAAACCAAAGCCAACAAGCACCTGCTGAAGGGTCTGTACATCAGATGAACGATCACCAAATCGCAATAAATCTGTACTAATAGCCCCATGGGCAGGATGTACCATGCTTGGCAATAAGCTATTGGGATCGATATCTAGGGCAAGCAACGTTTCATAATCAGCCAGACCAGTAACCTCTAGGCGACGAATACGCTGGAATTGACGTACAGCCTGTCGAGTATCGTCACCATAGACACCATCAATTTCATAAGGGAACAGTCCATTTCGCCCCAATGCCCGCTGCAATTGCTCAACTTGTGGCCCACTACTTCCGTATTGCAAGTTCAAATTTGCTTCACTCTGAGCAAGCAGTACAGATTCCTGAAAACGGCTAGGGGTCTGTGCCATGACCGGTAAACAGGCCAGTAACCAGACCCCCACCAGCAGCTTGACATTGAACCGAGCGATATGGCGAATACTGTTGAAGAAACCCAAATTGCTCATCTTTTGCGGTCCTAAGGTCATCATGTCTAAGCAATACATCACGCTGGCTCAGGGGAATTACGGCCAGTTTTCTTTAATATACCCAGTATTCTTCTAAAAAATCTGTTTAGGTAACATAAGCATGCTTGGATAACCAGGTAGCAATCACGCAAACTCCATCGGCCATGTAAAACCAGTGTAAGAGGTGTCTTCCCCTATTGATGTCGTTAGCTTTCGATTTGTAATCGCCTTTTTATTGGGCAATGGGACAACTCGCTAAAACGAATACTGGGAAATCAATCGCTTTTAGCTACAATAGGCAAAAATAAAAGCGTAAAATTTTGTAACGCCTTCCGGTTTGAGATTGGGTAGCTTAAACGCTTATCGTTAGAACCCTAGTTTTTGATGCCAAACGCTTAACAATGGGTTCAATGTTGAACGCTGACAGCATGTAAAGTCAACTTGTATCGTTCAATCTGCAACATGGGATTACCTTTCGGGCTATTCCATGCCACCAGTTTGTTGTTTCTAGCTGCAACTTTTGGGTACTCGCGCTTGAGGCTAGCTTCGAATCGTCCTATTCCATCGACTGTGCGTATGTTAAAACCTCGACTCCGTCATGCCTCGAAACGATTATTACTGTATCGAGAGCAGCGCTATCCCAATATTGAGCGACTCGGGGTTACCCACTCTTACTGGGGTGACCTCTACCATATCTTGCTAACCATCTCCTGGCCTGCATTTATCATGTTGGTCAGCAGTTGCTACCTGGGGGTCAATGGTTTGTTCGCCCTGGCGTACAGTCTGGATGCAGATGCGATCGCAAATATACGCAGCGGCCATTTTCAAGACCTATTCTTCTTTAGCGTCCAAACCATGGCATCCATTGGCTATGGTGCCATGTACCCCACCAGTAACTACACCCACTGGCTCGTGGTGATTGAGTCGATTTTTGGGTTGTTCTTTATCGCCATGACTACGGGTCTGGTCTTTGCTCGTTTTTCCTTACCCACTGCCCGCATTCTCTACAGCAACGTTGCCGTAATCGCCCCCTTCAATGGTGTTCCCACCCTGATGTTTCGCACCGCTAACGAACGTCGAAACTATATTCTGGAAGCGCAGCTGTGGGTTACCCTCGTGCGTGATGAGACCACCGAGGAAGGCGAATATATTCGTCGGTTCCACGACCTACCACTGGTGCGTTCCCATACACCAGTCTTTAGCCTCTCCTGGACAGCTATGCATCGTCTCACCAGCGATAGTCTTTTCTATGGAGAAACTCCAGAAAGCTTACGGCAACGACGAGCGGAGATTATTGTCACCCTGACAGGTCTGGACGAAACCTTGTCCCAGACTATCCACGCACGTCATTCTTTCAGTGCCTACGACATCTATTGGGACCATAAGTTTGTAGATATTATCTCTACAAGTGATGAGGGTCGTTCCATTGTCGATTACAACCACTTTCATTCAATCGAGCCTGTGGAGCAGACCACTATCACCCACCACCATAGTAAAGAGCAGCTAACCAGTTGGAGCCCTCATTAAATTCATCGCTTATATTTACTGCTAAGGGCTGGTCCTCGGACCAGCCCTTAGCAGTAAATTATTACCCTGGGTTGAAACAGTTAAGCAATTAATCTACACCAGCAGAGTGAATAATTTCACCATGAGCTTAGTGCGATTAATGGGCTTACCAATATAAAAAGAGGCACCACACAATCTGGCCCGAATGCGCCCAATCAGGTTGCTCTTTTTAGCCAATAAAATAATGGGTACATCCTTATACTGGGGATGTCGACGCAGGTGGGAGCACAGATCAAAACCGTCCAAACCATCCATGGTCGTCGTCAGCATAATCAAATCAGGTTGGCATTTGGCCAAGTCCGCAACTGCAGTAGCCACATCATCCACAGACGTAATCGAGAAAACAGTGTCCTCCAAGAACATCCGCAGCTCTTGAATGGACTGCTGATCGGAATCGATACATACCAGTTGATAGGAAGGAGATGTACTGTCCTTCCTATCAACTGGTCGGAATGTTGTATCCGGGCTGAGGACTTTCAAAGACGGCTCAAAGGAACGAACAGAAGCCTGCTTGAGCAATGCCTTAATATCGCTCCCTGGAGTCGGCAGTTCCTCAATAGCTTTACTGATTGGAGGGGCTGCAATCTCACTGCTAGGAGTACTGTTGCGCTTTGATGACAATGCCTCTGCTTCCTGATGACACTGCTCTACCAAGGCCCGGATATCTAAGGTGCAAAACGTGGGATAGCTAACGATATTGCTAAAGCTATTCACCTCATAGCTACCTCGACTCACCCGAAGAAGGGATGTTACTGCAGTAACTGCCAAGGCACGAATCAGCTGACCTGCCTGGTCAAAGGTGATGTGCTCTTGCTCCACCAGCCAGCGAACCGCCCGATAATCGGCAGTCAGCTCATCACCCTGGTTAATGTACTGCCGATGATAAAGCTGTAGCTGAGCCAATACCAAATCAGAAATAGCCTCGGGAAACAGCTGGCGTCCCTCAAATCTCAACGCATCGAATCCATTCTGAGAACTCGTTGCAAATAAGAGCTTGCCCCGTTGTAACCACAGAGACCATCGAACATCATTGGAAACCACCAAGAGTTCACCACTAACTTGACGCCCCACAAGCTGTGCCAGCAAAGTTAGTGGATGTAATGTCTTTTGCGTAATAGTGCCTGCTAAAACCATGGGAGAAGTTCCGGTCAAAGAACGGGATTTGAAGTGGTAAAAATCAAATAGAGCAAAGATAAATCAGGGAATATTTAGAACCTTTTTCAACAGATTCATAGACTGTCGAAATCAGCTGATCTCCCAAAACAATTAACTATGCAACTATGCACTGGTTAATTGCTTCGCACTCTCTTGATATAAATAAAGATGAGAAGTAATTAACAACTGAGTAGATACACCTAAGTAGAAATAAGCTCAATAATCCTGGAGCTGCAAACCGTATTTCTCTGAACGTTCTTTCGGACTGACATTAACAGCAGTTTAAGAACACAGACATAAACAATTCATTTGCCCAGCTATATTGACCAATTTCAATCAATGGTTCTTAAAAGTGCAAGTTTTTCCCTAGAACCTGGTCGAAAATTTATATCTCTATCGGTATTAGTTTATATAAATGAAATTTAAAGACTTTATGTTTGAATTATTGCACTGTCCGGATACGTACGTAACTTACATTTTTAATAATGCCATATATCTGCAAAATCCCCAGATTTAAGTACGTTCAGCAATTTGAACAACTCCCATTCACCATTTATAAACCCATTACAAACCTATTTTTATACATAGGTAAGTGACTTATTTTTAACAGATCGTCAGGCTTTCAAATATGTTTCCCCCCCTAAATTCATCAGCATTTTTGCTGATATAGCCAAAATACTGATGCTTTTTTATGGGTATCCACCTAAACCGAGAAATTTTGGTTGGGTATGAATCTAGAATATAGGAGACAGAATGTAGAAGGGGCATGACTTCTAGCTCCTATATTCTGAATTCTATCCTTGGGAAAACGTCCCGCTTTAAGTTGGTGCCCTTTTTTAGTATGCAGCCCTAGCTTTAACCTGTTGCATCAAATACTCATGGGTACTTCTTTCGGGTTCATTAGGCTGGGGTTGGCGTTGTACATAGGTGCCATCTGCATGCATCTCCCAAGCCTGACGATTATCAGCCAGACAAATATCCAAAAGATTTTTTAGATCACGACACAAATAGGGGGCTAGAATCGGGGTGACAGCTTCAACTCGCCGATCTAAGTTACGCGGCATCCAATCAGCGCTGCCAATATAAAACTGTTCGTTGCCACCGTTATGGAAATAGAAAATACGAGAGTGTTCTAAGAAACGGCCAATAATACTGATAACTCGAATGTTTTGACTAATTGTCTCAATACCAGGGGTAAGACAACAAATACCCCGCACAATTAGGTCAATACTCACTCCCGCTTGAGAGGCTTGATACAACGCTTGAATAATCCCAGGATCCACGAGGGAATTCATCTTAGCGATAATTCGTCCCTCAGGACCATAGTCAGCTTCCTGTTTAATTAGCGCCAGCATACGCTCCCGCAGAGTGATGGGAGCAATCAGCAACTGACGATAGGCCTTTTGGCGTGAGTATCCCGTTAGGAAGTTAAACAGATCGGTCAAATCAGCCCCCAATTCTTCACTACAGCTGAGCAACCCCAAATCGGTGTAAATGCGGGCAGTTTTCGGGTTATAGTTTCCGGTCCCAATGTGAACATAGCGGCGAATGCCATCATGTTCTTTGCGAACTACAAGGGCAATTTTGGTATGGGTCTTTAATCCTATCAGGCCGTAGACCACGTGCACTCCAGCTTTCTCAAGGGTACGGGCCCAGTTAATATTATTCTCTTCGTCAAAGCGGGCTTTAAGTTCCACCAACGCAACAACTTGCTTACCATTTTCAGCCGCTGAAATCAGTGCATTGATGATAGGAGAATCTCCCGACGTCCGATAAAGCGTCATTTTAATGGTTAGGACATCGGGATCCGCCGCTGCCTGGGTGATAAATTGTTGAACAGTCGCAGTAAATGAAGTGTAGGGGTGATGCACTAGACGGTCGCGACGACGAATAATTGAAAATACGTCATCGCTTTCACCATCAGCCTCATCACGATTGATCCGATGCCAGGGCGGGGGAATCATGGCTGTCCAATCAGGATCTTTATGTTCTGGCAAGGGAAGGTCAATCAGCGCCATCAAATCCCCCAGCCCAACCAGTCCCGTAACGTCATAGATATCATCCTCAGTCAAATTCATCTCGGTGAGCAGGGTGGCGCGTACCTCAGGAGAGGTATCTGCCTGCAGCTCAATCCGCACCAGGGAGCCTCCTAAACGACGCTTGCGCAGCTCTTGCTCCAGCGCCAGCATCAAATCATCAGCGTCATCTTCTTCAACAAACAAATCGGCATTGCGGGTAATGCGAAAGGTGTAGTATTCCTCAATCACCATGCCAGGAAAAAGAAATGCAAGGTTCTTACCAATCACCTGCTCTAGAGGAACAGCTGCCCAAAGTGTGTCGGGAGAGCACAAAGATTTGGGCAGCTGAATAAATCGAGGTAACACCTTTGGCACTTTAATGCGGGCAAAGTGAGTTTCTTCTGAGTCAGCCTCACGCACTACCACCGCCAGATTTAAGCTGAGATTTGAGATGTAGGGAAATGGATGACCGGGATCGACTGCCAGGGGCGTCAGCACCGGAAAGATTTGATCTTCAAAATAAGCCTGTAAGTATGTAATTTGCTTACTGCTGAGATCGTCATGATCTAGCAGTCGGATGCCACTGTCTCGTAGTTGAGCATTCACTTGTAAAAAGCACTCTTGCTGCTTAGCAAATGTGGGTCTCAGCTTATTGCTGATAGCTTGCAGATGTTCGGCAGGGGTACGACCATCGGGGGTGCGTCGATTCACGTTGGCCTCCAGCTGCTTTTTGAGTCCTGCCACGCGCACCATAAAAAACTCGTCTAAGTTATTGCTAAAAATGGCTAAAAATTTCAGCCGCTCTAGCATAGGTGTACGTGGGTCAAGGGCTTCATGCAGCACGCGTTCGTTGAATGATAACCAGCTCAACTCTCGGCTGATGTAATACTTGGGTGAACTCAAGTCGACATCAGCTAAAGCCACTTGGCTATCTCCCGTTTCTGCGATAGAACTTTTGAGAGTCGTTTTATCGGTGTTTTCATCCAACATCTCTCACATATCCCCAAATTGCTGATCGATTAAAAAACATCGTTTTCGCGACCAACCCACCACTCGCCCAACTTCATGAGATCGGCATAAATATCTGCCACTTGCTTGGCATAGTCATCCGCCGATAGCTGGTGACGACGCTCCTGAAGTTTTTTAAGTCGCAGCTGCATGAGCAGCCAGGGTTTACTGATGCCATCAGTCGCTTCAATATATTTTGCTAACTCGTTACTGTTCATAGATTTATTTTGAGAGTACTAGGGTAAAACACTTAGAAATCGTGTATTTTTTCAAGACTATCTTTACCTTACTTAAAAATTAAAAATCGTGTCATGGTTCTACTCGTTGGGACAGTGGGTGTCCCTAAAGGTACTGGGATCAACAAACCCGTAGGGAGAAACTCATGTAGCTTCTCCCTACGGGTTTATGGTGGGGTTAAAGGCTGTGTGGAAATCTACACCAAACAGCCCCTAGAACAATCGATTTACTGCTTGAGGTTATTGACCCACTCACGCAAATTGTCAGCTGCAACATCTCGGCCCCCTAGGCCAAATGCGATCGCAATCGCCACGGCAATCGCTCCCAACAGCAGACCAAAGGCCAGGTTGACAATGCTAGTGGCCACACCCATCTGCTGTAGCGCCATCGCACCCACAAAGGCAATAATGGCAATCCGAGCAGCCTGGGCCAAGGTGTTAGACGAGGACATACCCATACCATTGATCAGGCGGAATGCGAGATTAGCTGCATAGAGGCCAATGGCGAAGACAACAACGCCGCTAAGCACCCGCACTGAGACAGCCATAATGTTCTTGACAATCTGGGTCAGAACCGGGAAGTCAAGAATTTCAGTGGCCGTAATGGCACCAAACAGTACAATCCCCACCAAAACAATCACACCAACAATTTCAGACGGTGTCTTTTGGGGCGCTTCTACTGCAGGGACAGGCTCTCCCTCAGCCAGGATACCTTCAGGCTCTGCAGAAATAGAGATTTCAGGTAGACCCAAGATACTCGTGATGTTGTCAAAGCCGATGCCCGACAGCAGACTCACGACTAAATCGGATACAAACTGACCAATAAAGTAGAAGACTGCCAGTACCACACCAGCTGCCAACACCTGGGGAATAATAAACAGCACCCGCTCCAACATATCTACCGCTGGCCCTGAAATCGCCTCAATGTTGAGTTCATTCAGCGCTGCGATCGAAGCTGGAATAAGGATGAGGGTATAAACCAAAATACCCGCCAGACTAGAGACGGAAATACCGTCATCGGGACGGGCCGCCAAACCAAATCGAGCCCCAAAGCTATCGGCTCCAGTAGCCATCAGTAAGTTGGTAACAATGCCCTTGACGATGTTGGCGACTAACCAGCCAATACCAAATACAATGGCTGCCGTTAGCACCTGAGGGATCGCCGATAGGAACTGATTGAGTAGCTCTTCAACAGGTCCCAATAGACCTGGCAACTGCAGCGCACTTAGCACCAACGGTAGCGCTAATAGAAAAATGAACCAGTAGATAACATTGCCAAGGGTTTCATTGACCTGGAAAGAATTCCCCTCAGCATCGACACCGGTCTGCTCAGATAAACGCTCATCTAGATTAAAGGTGCCAAGGCCATTAATCACAGCTGCCTTAGCTACCTTAGCAATCACCCAGGTAACAAACAGGATAACCGCAGCACCCGCGACCCGAGGAACATACTCAAAAACGGTCTGCAACAGACCACTAATAGGCTGTGAAACAGCATCCAGCTTGAGGGCGTTCAAGATGGCGATCAAGAAAAAGAGCATCACCACCCAGAACACAATGCTACCTATCGTGCTTTCGATAGGCACATCGTCACCTAGACCAGCCTTGGCTGCCAGCTGATTATCCAGATTTGTTTTTTTGAGTAAAAACCGAACAAAGGATTTGGCGATTGAGGCCACCAATAGACCTACAATCAGCAACAAAAAGGCACCCAGCAGACCTGGCAAAAAACTGCCTAACTGACTGCCAATGCTATCGGTAAATTGTGTAATCGAGTTTGCAATGGCCAGGTTGAACATTGGGTCCAAACCTAGCGAGTCAAACCCAATCACCCCATGGAGTTGAGTCATTTTTATCCCTATGCCTACTGAACATCTACATGTGCCAATTACAGCACTCAACCTAAGCGCAAATTACATCTGCCCTTAGAGTACCGTCTAATATCAGTTTTTTTCTCTGGAAGTCTTACTAATAACAGACTTTGTAATGAAATCCCTGTATTACTACGTACAACTTTGGATTTCTAGGCTGTTTATTTGGTTGTCAAGCCACAATAAGCTGAATCTAGCAGCCTGATCGCTGATTACTGTAGCAAACGTCCTAATACATAGGACGTTTGCATCATAGGCATAATTAGACCCCTTAGGACATCCCTGGAAGAGTTATTCTTCAGGAAGGGGATCATTCTCACTGTCCGATTCTGGCTCCGAAGACTGGGTAGCAACATCGCCAGTATCGCTAGCAGCCTCATTCTCTAAAGCCTCTACATCAGAATCATCGGCAGATTGAGTCTCATCGTCAATCTCTAGTTCAGGAACAACCGCTACAGCTGCGATCGCATCATCCCCATCCAGACGTTGCAGCTGGACTCCGGTCGCCATCCGCGACTGGATTGAGATCGCGTCAATTGCCTGACGAATAATGATGCCGCGCTGAGTCACCAGCATCAGTTCGTCTCGGGGGTTAACTACCCGCAAGGCTACAAGTTCATCATTTTCCTTGCGGAATTTCATCCCCACCAGACCCATACCAGCCCGGTTTTGCAAACGGAAATTGTCCACTGGCACACGCTTCCCCAGGCCACCGGCAGCAATCACCAAGACCCAAGGTCCACCATTCTCCTCAACAACGGCATCCTCATCAGCCCCATCATCCATATCATCAGAGGAATCCGACGCGGCCACCTGATCGGTGACGACAGCGGGCAAGATGTCCATGCTAATCAGTTTGTCACCCTCTCGTAGGGACATGGATCTGACACCTCGAGTTGGCCGTCCCAACGGTCGTAGTTGAGTATTATCGGCTCTAAAGTGAATGGTCATCCCCTGCTGAGACCCAATTATAATGCTGTCTTCAGCCCGAGCCAAACGTACCCACCGCAGCTGATCCCCCTCCTCAAGGGAGATGGCAATAAGGCCATTGGCGCGAATATTACTAAATGCAGAAAGCGCCGTTTTCTTGATAAAGCCACCCTGGGTGAGCATAACCAAGTAAACATCTTCAGCAAACTCCTGTACCCCCAGCACCGAGGTCACTTTTTCCTCGCGGGGAATGGGCAACATTTGCACAATAGGATTACCCCGAGCCACCCGAGATCCCTCAGGAATCTGATAGGCCCGGAGAGTGTAGGCCACCCCTCGATCCGTAAAAAACAACACATGATCGTGGGTGCAACAGGTAATGAAATGCTCAATGGCATCGTCATCCTTCATGCGGGTGCCTGATTTACCCCGAGTGGCCCGATTTTGAGCTTCAAAGGTGGATACCGGCATCCGTTTGATATATCCCTGCTCGGTCACCAAAATCACTACCTGCTCATTGGCAATCAGAGAAATATCAGTCAGTTCATCTTCTGCCGCTTCAATCACAGTACGCCGCTCATCGGCATGGGTGGTCCGCAGCTGCTGTAGCTCTTCTTCAATGATGGCGAGAATCCGCTCGCGGCGAGCCAGAATATCTCGCAGGTCCGTGATTTTCTCTTGCAGCGCTTCATGCTCCTGCTGAATTTTGTCGGCTTCTAAGGCCGTCAGCCGGCGCAGCTGCATCTGCAAAATGGCATCGGCCTGGGCAGAGGATAGCTCATAGGAGTCTATGAGTTCTTGCTTGGCCGTCGCTACATCAGCAGCGTTGCGAATCAAGGCAATCACGGCATCAAGGTTATCCAGGGCGATCAGATACCCTTGGAGAATATGGTCTCTCTCTTCAGCCTTGCGTAGCTCGTATCGGGTACGACGAGTAATCGTTTCTACCCGAAAGTCTAAAAAGACTTCTAAAAATCTTCTTAGCGTCAACAACTGAGGTTCACCGTTGACCAGAGCCAACATATTGACACCAAAGTTGTTCTGCAGGGGTGTCTGCTTGTAGAGATTGTTGAGCACCACCTTGGGATAGGCATCCCGCTTCAGCTCGATAACCACGCGCATGCCATCGCGATCGCTCTCATCGCGAATGTCAGAGATACCATCAAGACGCCGATCATTCACCATCTCGGCAATCTTCTCAATCAGCCCCGCTTTGTTGGTCTGATAGGGTAATTCGGTAATAATAATCGCTTCACGATCAGGGCGACCTGTATATTCCAAGGTTTCAATGGCAGCCACCCCGCGCATGGTGACGGACCCTCGTCCGGTGAGATACGCATCCCGAATGCCATTACTACCAACAATCAGGGCTCCCGTGGGAAAATCTGGCCCATGCACATACTGCATCAGCTCCTGACTGGTAATCTCAGGATTCTGAATCAGGGCAATGACACCGCCCACCAACTCAGCCAAATTGTGAGGGGGAATATTGGTGGCCATTCCCACTGCAATCCCCGAAGAGCCATTGAGCAACAGCTGCGGCAGCCGCGCCGGCATCACCGTAGGCTCTTGCTGAGAGCCGTCAAAGTTATCGGCAAAATCGACTGTCTCGGATTCGATGTCTTGAAGTAAGGCAGAACTAGTCAGGGCATGCAGCCGCGACTCGGTGTATCGCATAGCCGCTGGTGGATCGTTGTCGATAGAACCAAAGTTGCCATGGCCATCGATCAGCGGGGCCCGCATGGAGAAGTCTTGAGCCATCCGCACCAGGGCATCGTACACCGCTGTATCACCGTGGGGGTGATATTTACCTAACACCTCACCCACAACACGGGCGCACTTTCTAAACGGTCTATCTGCAGTTAATCCCAGCTCGTGCATAGCGTAGAGAATACGGCGGTGCAC
>JBCCXQ010000058.1:0-22354 GCA_039191365.1 Cyanobacteria bacterium P01_F01_bin.13
ACTACTGTCGCGGCCGCGACGGCAATGGTTAAAGGGTCCATGGGCAACAAATGGGGTGATTTTCTAACCTTCTAGCAATTTTTGCTGTATTTGTCAGGTACCCATTAGGAGTAATTTTGAGGATCAGCGGGAAAGGGGTCTGGAGATCTTGAGCCGTTTTCCGACTTGTGTTTACACCGTAGGGCGTTAAGCAAAGCCGACTTTTTACGTAATGACATCAAAGTAAGCTGATAAGAGTAGAGTACGTTGCTGTCAGTTGCTTGACTGTCATACCCATGCCAGGACGTTTACCGATTGTTCTGATTCCTACTACGCTCGGCTTGCTGCTATCAGGCACCATTGCTACGGTTACTGTCCCCGCTTTACAAACACTGGCCGTAGCCCAGGAAAAGTACTCCCTGGAAACTGCCGAGGCCCTGTTCCGCGCCGTGAAACTATCGGATGCCCTGGTGCACTACCAGCAGGTGCTCACCGAGGCGCAACAGTCGGGGGATCAACTCAAACAAGCCCAGGCCCTGTTTGGCATGGGGCGTACCCACTATTGGATCAATCGCGCTGATGAGGCGATCCCCTTTCTTACCCAGGCCCAGGAACTCTACACCGGCTTAGACGATCGGTCGGGATTGGCCCAAACCCTGGTAGAGCTAGCCAAAGTACACCTGGTGTTACAACAGTTTGACCAGGCTGATCAGGTACTGACCCAGGCATGGTCTTTGTATGGGCAGCTGGGGGATGAACAAGGCCAGGCAAGAACCTTGGTAGAACGGGCGAGCTATTTGGTCCAAACCGGTGAGCCGGAAGCCGGTGTCGAGCGATTGGATCAGGCCCTGGCGATTCAGCGACGTATTGGTGATACCGATGGAGAAGCTAATACACTGACCTGGCAAGGATTGGCGCAGCAAGTGCTCGAAAATCCAGTCGACGCGATCGCAAACTTTGAAGCATCCATCGCAGTGAGTCGTCGCATTGGGCTGCTCACCCAAGAATCGGAAACGTTTTATTTTTTGGGATTGGAATACTTTGACCAGGAACAGTGGCAACCAGCACTGGCGGCCCAACAACAGGCAGCCGACATCGCCCGTGGTAGCGGTAACGATCAGTTTATGGGCTGGATAACGCTGCAAATTGCTCAGATTCAGGCCAGGCTGGAAAATACCGACGCTGCACTAACAGCCTATGAAGACACCCTCAGGTTTACACAAAATCTAACGGACCTGTCCGACTTTGCCAATGCGGTGATTAGCCTGACAATTTACTACAGTGAGCTGGGGGATTTGGACCGTCCCTTACCGCTACTGCAATCGACCGTGACCCGGTTAGAAGCGGCGGGCGATACCCAGATGTTGCCCTACATTTTCTGGCAGCTGGGTCTGATCTATGACCAGAGAAACCAGCTGGCTGACGCTATTGCCAACTATGAGATTGCGGTTCAACGGCTCGAACCCTTGGAGGAGATAAGAGCCCAGGCCATCATTCTTGAAACGTTGGGGCATAATCACAGGAAGCTAGAAAACTATGGAGATGCGATCGCAGCCTACCAACGGTCCCTGACCCTCTGGCAGCAGCTTGACGACCTGGAACAAGTAATCGACCTGCGGCAAACCTTAGCCAGTGTTTACAACATCCAGGGCGACACCGACAACGAAATTGCCACCTATCAGCAAGCCCTAGACATTGCAGATAGCCCAGCAACTGAGAGCCTATTGCTATGGAAGCTGGCCAAGGCCTATGCCGCCCAGGGACAAACCGAGGCCGCAATCTCTGCCTATCAACAGTCCGCTGCCCTGGATGAACAACTGCAGCAACCAGCCGACCAGGCTGTTACCCTAAACAACCTGGCAGATCTATATGCTCAAGAAAGGCGCTATGACGAAGCCCTCGCCACCCACAACATTGTCTTAGAGCTTTATCAGTCCGTTGGCCCTGACGCCACCTTAAATGTTGCCAGAACCCATCACAGAATTGGTAACCTGCATTTAGATTTGGGCGATTATGAGGCTGCTAAGCGCGCCTTTCAACCAGCCTTGGCCCTAGCCCAGCCCCTGGATGATAAAGACCTGACGGCTCTGATCCTCCGAGATCTGGGTAATGCGTATAAAAACCTGTTGGACTATGGGCAAGCGTTGGCATACTACCAACAGTCCCTGGTCCTCCATCAGCAGCTAGGGAATACCCAAGACCAGGCCGTAGTATTCAATGATATGGGCCTGATTTATACCACTCAGGGACGCTATGGGGATGCGATCGCAGCGTTCAAACAATCCATTGCACTAACATCAGACACTGATACAGCTCTAGAACGTGCCCTTGTATTAAACCACCTGGCTAATGTTTATGACGAGACTGGACAAATTACAGAAGCAAAACAGCTCTACCAAGAAGCCTTAGCCATTGCCCAAGCTGCTGGTGACCAATTAGAAGAAGTTCGATTCCTAAACGGTCTCGGTGGGTCCTACAGCAGTTTAGGCCAATATGAAAAAGCCATCGAACTGTTGCAACAGGCACAAGCACTCCACCAAACCCTTGACAATACCGGTAGGCAATATATCGAGATAGGCTACACCCTTTTAGCCAATTTAGGATTTAACTACGGCAGTTTAGGAGACTACGATATTGCCCTGGACTACCTCCAGCAGGCACTAGATGCCCAAGCAGCAAACAACGACTTGTTTAGTCAAGCCAGTATCCTGGGCAATATTGCCTCCATTTACAGCTCCCAGGGACGCCACCAAGAAGCCCTGGAACTACACCAGCAGGTATTGGCCATGGAACAAACCCTAGGCGATCTTCCTGGCCAGGTGCTGCGCCATAACAATATAGGGACCGTTTATCAAACCCTCAACCAATATGAAGCTGCTCGAAAAGAACTAGAATTTGCCCTGAAGCTAGCCCAACAGATTGGTGACCTGCCGCTACAGGACATCACCAACAATAATTTAGGCCTGCTCGAAAATAATCTAGGAAATATTGACCAGGCCCTGACCTATTACGAAACGTCTCTGGCAATTGCAAAGCAGTTGGGTGACCGCGACTCAGAAGCGACCACCCTATCCAATCTGGGTAATTATTACGAGAGTCGTGCCAACTACCCCAAGGCCCTGGCGCTGTTGCAACAAGCCCTCGCCATTACCGAGGAACTCAATATAAAACCAGGGCAAGCCACACAGCTCAACAATATTGCCGGATTGTACGAAAACTGGGGTGACTACGATCGAGCATTGGAAATATACAATCGAGCCCTGGAAATTTATCAAGCCATTGGCGATCGCTCAGGTGAAGCCAATACATTAGGGAATATTGCCTTTACCTATCACGGTCAAGGACGTTATGACGAAGCTGAAGCTTTAATGAAAACAGTGTTAGAGACTGTGCGAGAGTTAGGAGAGATAGAAGTCGAAGCCGGGCTCTTAAACAATCTGGGAGGGATCTATGAAGATCGAGGCTATTTTCCTGAAGCATTAGATGTTTATGAACAAGCATTGGCAATCTATGAAACTACGGGTAATCTATCGGGCAAATTCAATATCCTTGGCAACATGGGTGTGGTGCGCTGGCGCTTAGGACAGTTTGATCAAGCTCTAGACCTGATGCAACAGAATCTGGCCATCGAACGTCAGCTAGGAAATCTTAGTGGCGAAGCGAGCGCCCTGATCAATGTAGGTCAGCTTTACTCTGACCAAGAAAACTATGACCAGGCCATCGAACTATTTAATCAAAGTATAGACATTTTTCGAGATCTTAAAGATCCCCGTAATCAAGCCAGTGCCCTCAGCAATGCTGGTAATACCTATGCAAAGCTAGAAAACTACGAACAAGCAGAGGCTGTGCTACAAGAATCTCTCCGTCTTCGTCGGAGCATTGGCGAACCCATTGATATAAGTCTTTCCCTCAATAACTTGGGGGCTGTATACCGCCATCAGGGAGAGCTAGACCAGGCCCTCCGCTATACCCAAGCAGCTCTGGCCCTGGTCCAGTCGGTCGGTAGTCGTCACCTAGAAGCAATCGTCTATGCGAATATGGGGCGCATTCTCACCCTACAAGAAAAACCCGAGCTAGCCATCGCCTTCTATAAACAATCTATCAATCTGCGTGAGACGGTACGTAAGGATCTCAGAGTTCTACCCCAGGGAGCTCAAGATTCATTTACAGAAACTGTTGCCGAGGACTATCGCCGCCTGGCAGATTTACTCTTACAACAAGATCGGGTACTAGAGGCTCAGCGGGTGCTGGACTTACTAAAAGTACAGGAACTGGACGAATATTTGCGCACTGTGCGGGGGAACGAAGCAACAACTCCCGGCATTCCAACCCTGCCGCCAGAGCAGAACTTTCAAACCGAATATGACGGACTGATGGACCAAGCAATAGCTCTGGGGCAAGAACTGCGACAGCTAGAACTGATCCCGGCATCAGATCGCGACGATGCCCAGCAGCAGCGGGTAATTGAACTACGTCGCCAGCAGGGCCAGATACTGGATTCATTTTTGGCCCTACTGGACAGTCCAGAGGTGGAGGCCATTTTTGACCGACTGCGGACAGCGACCGGGGGAGAAAACCTGGAGCTACGACAGATTCGGGCACTACAGGATAACCTGCGTAACCTGGACCAAAATGCGGTGTTGTTTTACCCACTGGTGTTAGAAGAACGTCTGGAGCTGTTGTTACTTACCCCTGATGCACCACCGCTGCATCGCACGGTCCAGGTAGATCGCACTACGTTAAACCGGACTATTGCCGAGTTTCGCTCCCAGCTAGAAAATCCTAATGACGATCCTCGAGCGACTGCTCAACAGCTTTACAATTGGCTGATTCGTCCCATTGCCAATGATCTGGCCCAGGTCGATGCAGAAACCATTGTCTATGCCTCTGATGATCAGCTGCGCTATATTCCCCTGGCAGCACTCCACGATGGCGAAGAATGGCTGGTACAACAGTTTCGCATCAACAACATTACAACCACCAGCCTTACAGATCTGAATACGGCTCCTAAGAGTGAGACACCCCAAGTATTTGCAGGAGCATTTACCAGCGGCAACCATGAAGTTACGGTGGGCGATCGTACCTTCCAATTTAAAGGACTGCCCTATGCAGGCATCGAAGTAGACTCAGTGCAACAGCTTTTACCCCAGACCAAAACCCTGCTAGACGAGGACTTTACCGCCGACTCGGTGTACTTAATGAATGATTATTCCATTGTGCATCTAGCTACCCATGCCACATTTCTAGTGGGGCAGCCGGAGGACTCATTTATTCTCTTTGGCAATGGCGACCGGGCCACGTTGAATGACCTGGAAACCTGGCAGCTGCCCAATGTGGACCTGGTGGTACTCAGCGCCTGCGAGACTGGGGTGGGTGGCTTTGGCGATGGGCGAGAGATTTTGGGATTGGGGTATCAGATTCAGCTGACGGGGGCGCGGGCGGCGATTGCGTCCCTGTGGCCCGTGAGTGATGGGGGTACCCAGGCGTTGATGACGAGTTTCTATGGGACGTTACAGGCAGAAGGAATGACAAAGGCAGAGGCGCTACGGCAGGCGCAGATTGCGTTGATTGAGGGTGAGGAGATAGCCGCTGGGGATGATCAGCGGTTTGCCGTGCAGCCCTGGGGTGAGACTCCTGCAGGAAGCGACGCGAATCAGCTGAGTCATCCCTACTATTGGGCTCCGTTTATTTTGATTGGCAATGGACTTTAGAGGGAACAAGGGGAATTCGTTGCTAACTTCCACTTGAACGGGGGATGGCCTCACGATAGCTGCCATGCTGATCTAGCTTAGGAATCTGCCAAAGTAATAGGCTCTGGCTTTAACAAGGGGAAAAGGGGAAAGGGACATCAGTTGGTATTCTATTTGCTACACGTCCCTAAATCTCACCACTTGATCATAGCATTGGCTTTAGGGACCCGCGGATGAGCGTCATCGACGCTGCCCGTTTGCATTTACGAGCAACATCTTGCGATCGCGCGCGAAATTGGAGACCGATCCGAGGAAGGGACCACCCTGGGGAATGATGTCCTGGTCGATACGCCTCGCTTTCTCCACATTGCCACCCACGGAGAATTTATCCCCGGCAACCGCGATGCGTCTTATTTGCTGATGGGTAATGAGCAAAAACTTCCTATTCCCGAGATTGATACCCTCGGCACCTATCTCTCTAATATCCATTTAGCCGTCCTCTCGGCCTGCCAAACGGCCCTCGGTGGCCCCGATGAGGAAGGCATCGAAATCGCCGGACTGGGCTACTACTTTCTTAAAAACCAGGTGGATGCGGTGATGGCCTTCCCACCAATGACGGGATAGAGCGCTTCAAGTTTATCTATGAGAATCTCGGTGACCAACCTCGCCCCGACAGCGGTCTCGCCCACCCTTATTACTGGGCACCGTTTATCCTGATTGGTAATGGTCTGTAGGTATTGAACAGCATAGACACTCCCCATGAAACGTCGCCATTTTCTCCAAGCCGCCGCTGCCCTCGGCCTCAGCCAGTTCCATATCCAGCGCCAGGGACTTCGCTATGCCAAAGCACTGGCCCAGCCCACCGCTCGCAAACGAGCCCTCCTGGTCGGCATCAACAAATACCCAGACAGCCAACGTTTTCTCAACCTCTACGGCTGCGCTACCGATGCCGAAATGCAGCGCCAGCTGCTGATCCATCGTTTTGGCTTTAACCCCAGCGATATTGTCGTTGTCTCCGACGACTCTGACCTTAAACCCACCCGCGACAATATCCTCACCGCCTTTGAAGACCACCTGATCAAACCCACCCAACCCGGCGATGTTGTTGTCTTTCACTTTTCCGGTCACGGCTCACGGGTAATCGACCCGGACCCCATTAGCGCTGACGACCTCAACAGCACCTTTGTCCCTGGTGACATTGATGGCGACACCGACACCGTTGACGACATTATGGGCCGCACACTGTTTTTGCTGATGTCTGCCCTCGATACCGACAATGTTACCGCTGTTCTCGATAGCTGTTATGCAGGCGGCGGCACCCGAGGCAATATGCGCATTCGGGCCGCTGACGGAGGGCAAACATTTAACCCGAGCGATCGCGAACTCAACTACCAGGAACAGTGGCTCAGTAAACTAGAAGCCGCCCAGGGTATCGACCGCGCAGCGTTTCTCAAACGTCGAGAAGTTGGCGTTGCTAAGGGGATTGTTATTGCCGCCGCCCAGCGCAATCAGACGGCGGCCGATGTTAGCTTTGATGGTTTTGATGCCGGAGCCTTTACCTATTTGATGACCCAGTTTCTCTGGCAGCAAACCGACTCTCTGCGCAGCACCATCGCCCACGTTAGTTCGGATATTCGCCAGCTCTCGGGTCAAATTCCCCTGATCGATCCGCCCGCCGCTGACAACACCATGTACTTCGTACCCGACAACGAGCAACCTGCCCCCGCCGAGGCCGTTGTCACTGCCGTCAATGGTAAAGCAGCCACCATCTGGCTGGGGGGAGTGCATCCCGATGTAATTGCCACCTTTGACCGGGGGAGCACCCTGAGTGTGGCGGGTAGTTCGGCAGGTAACGCTCCGTTAATGATTACTGAACGTCAGGGACTATTCGCTATGGCTACTACGGGGGAGCCTTTACCAGAAAGTACTCCCCTGCGTGAAACTGCTCGGGTGATTCCTACGGATTTAAACCTGACCATTGGCATCGATCCCTCTCTGGCCCCTAAGGCTAACCAAATTGCTAAGCGGATTAATGGATGGTCCCATATGCAGGCAGTCATTGCAGATGCTGAGGGTCTCTATGGCACCGACGTGCAGCTGATTCTCAGTAAAATGACTGCTGCCTATCGCCAGCAGCTACCCCAACAGGTGGATCTACCGGCGCTCAATACTATTGGTTTGTTTGATCAGGGGCTGACCCGCTGGCTACCTAACACCTTTACCTCGGGTGACACCTCAATGCAGTCCATCCTGAATAGGCTCTACCCTAAACTCAGGTCAAACCTGGCGGCTCAATTTATGCGAGTCTCTCTTAACGCCAGCACATCTCAGTTAGCAATTTACGGCGAGATTGCAGACATTGAAACCCAACGTCTGCTCACAGCAATGGTGTCTGGTAGAGGAAATCGGCCTGACCCAATGGCTCAAATCGGCCCTGCTCAAATTGAGCTCAACAAAACCCTGCGCATTACTGTAAAAAATCAGGATACGGCTCCCCTCTACATTGCCGTGGTTGGTATTACCCCCTCGGGAGATTTTGCCCTGTTGTTGCCCACAAATATCTCCTCTACGGTTGTATTATCTCCAGGGCAGACAGCCCTAATCCCTGACCCTGATGTTGATCAATACGACGTGGCCCTGGATATTCCTGGGTTTCACACCGCCATGGTGCTGGCCAGCCGCACCCCGTTTACTCGTACTTTGAAAGGGTTGAGTGCGATCGCACAGGGAGAACGCATCAAAGATGAAATTGACCCCAACGAAGACATTACCGGTCTCAACGGCTTGCTAGAAGGGTTTGACGAATCCAGAGGCGACCAGGCCCAACGACAAGCAACGTCTCTATCCACCACTAATATCGCTATTCTTGCCATGACCATTGAGGCTATAGGCTAGCGGTATAAAATACCCCATTGCCACGGTCCTGTGTAGCCCCCTGCCGTTGCCTACCTAAATCCTTTGTTATAAATCTTGACGCCTGCCATCGCTGATAACACATTTCCACTGTTACCAATATGATTGAGTCATTTCCTGTCATCCCTTTGAGTTAGACGCTGATCAATGCAGAAGATAGACCCACAAACCGCTGAACTCACTCGACTTAACGCATTGCTGCGGGAAAAGGTAAATGCTCTGGAGCAGACCGAAGCGGCCCTGCGAGACAGCCAGGAACGCTATATGCTGGCGGTACAGGGCTCTCGCGATGGTCTTTGGGATTGGAACGTACTTACCAATGAGGTCTACTACACCCCTCGATTCAAAGCGATTCTGGGCTATGAAGACCATGAGATGGAAAACCAGTTCAGTGCCTTTGAATCACGGTTACATCCCGACGATCACGATCGGGTGCTAACGGCAATACGCGACCATGTAGAGCGCCGCCTTCCCTACGATGTGGAATATCGGCTGCAAACTAAACAAGGTGACTACCGCTGGATCTATGCCTGCGGCCAGGCGATTTGGGATGAAACAGGTCAGGCTACCCGAATGGCAGGCTCCATCAGCGACATTACCGAACGCAAACAAGCCGAAAACCAAATTCGTGAAATGACCCAACGGTTTGCCCTGGCAACAGATTCCGCCAAAATTGGGGTTTGGGATCTAGATTTGGTGGAGGATCGGCTGATTTGGGATGATCGCATGTATGAGCTTTATGGGATCACTGCAGAGACTTTTGGTGGCGCGTATGAAGCCTGGAAACAAGGCGTTCATCCCGACGATTTGCCAGCCGCCCACGCTAATATTCAGGCTGCCATTGCTGGGGAACGCGAATTTCACCCAGAATTTCGGGTCCTATGGCCCGATGGACAGATTCGTTTTATTGAAGCCCATGCAATCACGTTGAGGGATGAAACTGACAAAGCCCAGCGCATGATTGGGGTGAACTGGGATATTACGGAACGTAGACAAGTTGAGGATGCCTTAAGAGAAAGTGAAGCCCGCTGGCAGTTCGCTTTAGAAGGTGCAGGGGATGGGGTTTGGGACTGGAATATACAAACCAATGAAGTCTTTTACTCACATCAGTGGAAAGCCATGTTGGGCTACGGCGATGATGAAGTAGGGAGTGGCCTGGATGAGTGGGATTCAAGGGTCCATCCTGAGGATAAAGACCAATGCTATGCCAACATGAAACATCACATGGAGGGGGAAGCCCCGGTTTACCAAAATGAACACCGGGTACGTTGTAAAGACGGTACCTACCGCTGGATTTTGGATCGAGGGAAAGTAGTCGAATGGGATGACGCTGGTAATGCTAAACGGATGATTGGCACCCATACTAATATTACCGAGCGCAAACAGGCAGAAGATGAGCTACGACTGCTTAACGAAAGGCTAGAAATAAACGTTCAGGAACGGACCCAAGAGCTACAACAACGGGCTCAAGATCTAGAACGCTCCAATGCCGAACTTGAGCAGTTTGCCTATGTTGCCTCCCACGATTTGCAAGAGCCGCTGCGCACCATTAGTAGTTATACAGAGCTATTAGCTGAGGAATATGGCGACCGCTTAGATGGAGAAGCTAACGAATACGTAGACTTCATTATTGATGGTGCCACCCGTATGCAGCAGCTAATTAAGGATCTGCTAACGTTCTCTCGAGTAGGCACACGCGGCAAAGAATTTGCGCCAATTTCTTGTGAAATCGTAGTCCAAAAAGTATTGGCTAACTTAAAACTAGCCATTGAAGAATGCCAGGGAATAGTGACCTATGACGCTTTACCCACAGTGTTTGCAGATGAATCCCAGATCCAACAACTCTTTCAAAATCTGATTAGCAATGCGCTTAAGTTCCGCAGTCAGGAAACGCCTTGTATTCAAATTTCAGCTACGTTAAAGCAGAATGAGTGGCGGTTCTGCATTCGGGATAATGGTATCGGTATTGACCCCGAGTATTTTGAACAGATTTTCGAGATTTTTCAGCGGTTACATACGCGTCGTCATTATGGGGGAACCGGTATTGGCTTAGCTATCTGTCGTAAAATTGTGCAGCGTCACGGTGGGCGGATTTGGATTGAGTCTACCCAGGGCCAGGGAGCGTCCTTTTACTTCACACTTCCTAAAGGCTAGGGGCTGTTAAAAAATGACTTCATGTTTTGAGATCGAAAACCCTATGGAATCAAACCTTTAGTAGTTAAAACCATGAGCTTAATTTTTAACGAGCCCTAGGACCATTATTTACGAATCGCATTAAGTTTAGAAAAACTGTTGATAACTATGAGCGAATCTGTACCCATTGATATTTTGCTGGTAGAAGATTCACCCAGCGATGCCAAGCTGACGGCAAAAACCTTTGAGAAAGCAAAAGTTCTTAACACATTGCATATCGTTGAAGATGGCGTTGAAGCCATGGATTTCCTGCGCCAGATTGGAGACTATCGCAAGGCCCCTCGCCCGGATTTGATTTTGTTAGATCTGAATTTACCTAAAAAAGATGGTCGCAAGGTTCTAGCAGAGATTAAAGATGATCCCAATTTAGCTACCATTCCAGTGGTGGTACTCACCACCTCAGACGCTGAGGAGGATATTCTTAGAAGCTATGCTCTGCAGGCCAACTGTTATATTGCTAAGCCCGTTACCTTAAAACAGTTTATGAAAGTCATGGAGTCCATTGAGGACTTCTGGTTAACTGTGGTTAAACTACCCCGAGCAAGGTAGGACTGACATTGGGTTAGCTGCCAATCAGAAGATTGTTATAAGTTACAGCAATAGTGTTTTTGAGTTTTATTGAATGATGGGGCTAATCCTCTGGTAAGTAGGTGCTCCTAATTAAATGTGAGATACTAAAAGGCTGTCCTGAGAATGCAGGAGTCAGAATATAGAAGGCTTCTACCTCCTGACTCCTACATTCTAATCATTTGCTCGGTCTTACAAATAATTGAGTATCCCTACTTAGCGGCTAACCCTCTGGTAGCGGCTAACCCTCTGGTAGCGGCTAACCCTCTGGTAGCTAAGGAATTTAAGCCAGTATATAATTTAAGGACCTAAAAATAGAACACCTTGATATATGGTATCCAAGCTATCTGAGCTTTTTTGACGTTAATGGCAGCCATTAGTCTGTCTCCAAATTTTTAAGCTCTCATTTCCCCAGTTTTTTTTACATAGCGCCTTTAAAACCTCGTTTTACAACTGATGTCCATTTTTCAGCTAAAGCAGAACTTAGTTGATCCTGTCGATCTTCATGGAGTTATAAAAATCCAGTTTGGCCAACAAGATGACCCGCTTATTTCCACATACCTGACCCGGTTAGATCAGGCTCTGATTACTTGGGGCGTAATGACGGCCATCATTTTTCTAACCGCCCAGTTCTATCTTTTGGATTGGTATACCCAAGCAATTATCTGGTCAGTTCTTTCTTGTCTCGCTATTGTTATCGCAGGCAAACTGACCTGGTTTTGGGTAACTACCCGAAACCAACGCTGGATCCTTTACGCTTGGTCAATTTTAGTCCTCATTGGTCTTGGTTTTACTGACTATGGCATTTTCGTTGGGTCAGGTATGATTTTGCGTCATCTTTGTGTCCTATGGCTGGGCATCAGTGCACTTGGTTACGTTATTACAGGTATTGGTATACGGGCACCAGCCCTGGTCTTTATGGGGGGTGTTCATGTTTGTACAATGCCTTTTCTAGCCCTGCTGTCAGTGCCTCAATTTTTGCTAACAGGTATTATTATGTCTGTGAGTTTATTCTTTTTAGCTGCATTTCATTGGCAACATCAATAGGGCAACATAGGCTATCTAAACAGCCTTTATGGATTCCGGTTGAGTGGCTTCAAGGGCCTGCCAGGCAATATCACACTCTTGCTGAATCTGAGCATCCTCATCATCAATAATACGGGCGTGTTGTAAAGCAGCCTGTACTCTCTGCGACAGGTCATCCCGCGACCACAGCCCCTGATGTCCCTTCATCAAGATATCGGTCAAGGACACAATGCCCACTAGTCGCCCACTCTCAATTACCGGAGCACGATGCATACTAGTAGCCGAGAAAATTTGTGAGGCTTCCTCTAAAGTGGCATCCATGGGCATGCGAACGCAGGGACATCGCATAATGCTGTCAACTCGAACAAACTGTGGAGAACGTCCCTTGGCAATAACCTTATAAATGATGTCTCTCTCGGTCAGAATTCCGTAGGGTTCCTGCTCGTCAGCATTTTCAACAATTAACGAACGAACTCGCTTGGTTCGCATCAGCCAAATGGCATTTTCTACCGTGGCTGAACCACGAATGACGATGACTGGTTTTGTCATGATGTCTTTGACAAATAGCATATTCGTCCTCCCTGACCCGTGAAGTCATCCTTAGCAGGCATATGCTAGTTTTATGTCAAAATTCTGAGAAACTTGTGAAGGTGTTGCAATCTACAGGCTCTGTATGCAACGCCTTCATATCATGGCTTATTCGCCTGAATAGCTTAAAACCAGGGGTTCTAGATTTAGCATCTCCGGCGCACAAAAACCGACTTCCAAAAAGGCCAGGATATCTTTTGATTGGGGATTGCCTCGATTTCGACCGGTAACCCCTGCTGCAATCATGATCCCACAGCGGCCCCGGCTTTTGGCTTGCTGATGGTGCCATTTATCAAGGGCCTGACGATGATGCTGATCCCCCACATTGTATTCGTGGAACAGATGTAAGCCACTGTCGCCAGTTTGCCAAATGCCCAGTTGAAAGGTGAGCTGATTAAAGGGATCGTGTCCAGGATTAAAACACATTGCTTGAATGCCGCCCAAGGATTCAATCCGTTTAATTAATGCTACGGCTTTGGGACGCGATGTTTGAATAATCACCACAGGCCATGCTGCTTTGGTAGTGGATTTGCCCTTGGACAGTGATTGATAATAAGCCTTGTCTGTGCGCAGCTGTTTTAGCTGCTCTGGGGATAGCTTAGTGAGCAAAATGAGGGCTCCATCGGGTACCAGGTCATCGTGCAGGATAGGAACACTGGCCATGTCCTCTCCTACATCCAGGATTTCCTCAGTCTCTGCCATCAAGTTAGTAGAGATTTCTGGCAACGACATTACTTTCACAACGCATTGCTCAGGACTATCGCCTTCGATGGGATTAGGCACTCGCAGGGTCTTTTCAATAGGTTCCAGAACATCGAGGGGATCGGGGGCTTGTTGAAAGAATTTCTGGAGGGCATCTAAAACAACAATTAGGGTGGCCGCTTCCGCCTCATCTAGGTCATGGCGCATGCCTTCAAGCGGGTGAATACTGCCAAATTCATAATCATCGGGCTCTGGCTGGCGTGGACGCTCAACAGCATAGTTTAGGAAGAAACAGTCTTGGGTCAGAAAAACCTGTTGCAGAGCCTGGGGAGACATGTGATCGCAACTCAACACCCGTTCTCGAAATTGCAACAGGGAGTCTAAGCTGCGGTAAAAAAGCAGGCCATAATCCACATCGGCCATCCCCAAAATAGACACATAAAGCGTGCCAGTATCCCAACGATTAACGTCAACTGCCAGCAGTTCCTGTTCACTGAGACGATACCAAGGAGCCTGATGCCAAAGCGCTAGCGCCTTTTGGCAAAGATGCTCACTGTAGACCCCAGGCAACGACAACGACGGTGTACCCATCTGAGAGAGTAAATGATCAAAAATCTCATCTACCCAGGGCAGCTTAGCTCCGTATACCACATCAATATCTAACCCTTGCAGGGCACCCCGCAAAAAGAATTGCAGCTCCCGGTCATTGACTACAATCCGCTGGGGACGACTGGGTTCAGCGGGTCCTTGGGGATGCTCAATCGCCTGCAGTAAGCTGCGGGCCACAGCCTCATAACCACTCTCAGCAGACACCATATCTACATTGCGAACATATCCCTGATTGCTATCAATCCACAAAATACAGTCACGTTCATCATCTTCCGACTCGGGCATTGAACAACGTCCACCCTCCCAAACGCTATTGGCTTGAGGTAGCTTCTGAATTCGACGCAGGGTAAACGGACTCAATGGAGGCATATGAAAAATAAAGTAGAGGCTGTTTGACCAGGGTGACCATCACACGTTTTGTCTACCCTGGTCAAATGATAGTTGGTATAGCAAACGCTATGGTACGAACCGCCTCTATTGTGGAAAAGAATGAAACCGTTGGCTATCACCCGATAGATTTGTTCAACTAATCATTTCTTCTGGGAATAGCTCAATGACAATCATTAAAGCTAAAAAGGCTCTCCATTAAAGGCTAAGCTACACTAGACTCAAAGCATAAACGTCAGCAATCCAAACCGACGATCCATGACTCAAGCAACTCAATCGCAACAGGGCATCATGATGACTGAGGCCGCCCTTAGCCATGTACTTGCCCTAAAAGAGAAGCAAGGAGACGACCTGTGTCTGCGAGTAGGCGTACGCCAAGGGGGCTGCTCTGGCATGTCTTACATGATGGATTTTGAAACCATGGGCAATATTGGCGAGCATGATGAAGTATTTGACTACGATGGTTTCAAGGTCATTTGCGACAAGAAGAGTATGCTCTACCTCTACGGTCTAGTTTTAGACTATAGCGACGCCCTGATTGGGGGTGGCTTCCAGTTCACTAACCCCAATGCCGATCAGACTTGTGGCTGCGGTAAATCCTTTAGCGCCTAGGGAACTCAAGAACTGCCCCATACCCTCAAGGCCGATTTTATTGGGTACCCTCCAGCGGCTTAAAATGAGGGAGTTTTTTTACACGACTCCCCATGAGCCAAACTATTGACGAACTGTTTGAAGAGGGTCTAAACCGTTATCAGGCTGGCGAAAGCGTCGATACCCTTATCCCTACATTCAAGGATTTATGCGCACGCGCCCCTAAGAATAGCGCCCTCTACACCTGCTTATCGTGGCTCTATTTACTGGCTGGGAAACCCAATGCCGCCTATAAGGCCGCTCAAAAAGCTATAAAAATTACGCCCCAAGATCCCCAAGCCCATATCAACATCGCCATTGCTATCCTCGACAGCGGGCGCAAAGGTGTTCGCGAACATGTTGAGTTAGCGACCCAACTAGTCATGTCGGTAGAAGAGGTGCAGGCAGACATTCGACAGAATTTTAAAGAAGGATTAACGCGAAAACCTGATTGGGACAGTCTGAAACGCGTAGAAAAATGGATCTTTGAAGGTTGAAACCTTTATGAAATAAGCGTTTTCCCTGAAAACTTTATTTCAAGATGGCACCCAGCGACTTAACGAAAATTGATTAATTTTTGTTTAAGGCGTGACTCATCAGCTATTTGAGTCAGCGGTTTTGTTGATGTTCAATAAGCTTTTTTTTAGCTTTCTGTAAGGGTTACGGGGCAATGATCCCCGCATTTTATCAGTCTTTTTTTTGGGTCAGATAACTTAATGCTTGAAATAAAAAGGAACTGATAAGCTTAAGAAAAGATTCCAATAAGTTTTTCTTTTTATTGGAACTCACCCCGTTGCAAGGAGCCTAAAAATGGATAAGCGTGCTGTAGAAGTTAAACCTGACACTAGAAACCATAAGGGATTCTTTGTTCAGGATGGACCCTATGAATTAATGGGGATCGAAAAGTCTGGTTGGGCTTTGATTTGTATTGATGAATCTGTTTGTCACTATGTTGATCCCGACAATTTAAAGGCCTCTCAAGGTCTGGATATTGACGCTGTATAGGGGCTTCACCCCTCACTCCCTATTGTTAGACAGTCGGTAAAACTCAACTTCTACAGTATGGCTACCCTTAGTAGGCTAGCCATATTTTTTTATGGTTTTCTACCGTTAAAATTCGTTTTTGATTAACTTTTTAGCCATCCTAAAATCAGATATAACAAACTGGTTTCTAGGTATTTTTGAAGGCATTCAAACTATCCTGACATGAACTTTTATATCGATAACAAACAAATCAGTTAATGCTGTTTAAAGGCGTCTATCGATTAAGTTGCGTTTCTCCATCACTGCCATTGATTTAATAACCCTGGATTCGCGATAATGCTTTAGCAAAAGCATGTTCCACTGTCGTATCAATCAATTTCTACTAACTGAATGAAAGATCGTTTGATCAACTGGCTAAACACAGCATTGACCATCAACCTTTTCTTTGTGCTGTTCAGTTTTATCTGGTTTGTTTCAGCCCTGGTGGGAAAGGCCACCAATATTAATCTTGGATTTGATTTGTGGTACCGACTTTGGGATCCCTTGTTTATGCCCTCCATTGGTATTTTGATGGCAGGAGCCATCATTAGCGGCATTATTAGCTGGGTATCGCGACGCTTTTTGGCTAAGGGCTAATACACCCGGGCGTACCAACGCATTAGCACCTTCGCTAACCGAGGTGGATCGTGGCGAATCGTACCTTTTTCGGTTTCGTGCATTACATTGGCAATAACAATGCGTCGACCAGATGCAATCACGGCATCTCGATCGAGTGTCACGAGTTCTGCTCCTTCCTTGAGATAGCGCTCCAGAGCCGCCATGGAGGGTGAACGCTTTTGTACCAGCACGGCATCAAATAATCGACGACCGCAGGCTTGATCGATAGCGCGAATGTGCTCCGATACGCTGTAATGGTCGGTTTCACCCGGTTCAGTCATGATATTGCACACATAGACACGGGGGACCTCGGTTGCTGCGATCGCATCGGCAATTTCTGGCACCAGCAGATTCGGCACAATGCTGGTGTAAAGGCTGCCGGGTCCCATGATGATGTAGTCAGCAGATTTAATGGCAGCCACGGCTCTGGGTAACGCCGGTGGGGAGGCAGGCGTACAGCCAATGGTGATAATGCGGCCCCGGGCCTTAGTGATATTCGACTCCCCCTCAATTCGGCGACCGTCACTCAGCTCAGCCCAGAGTTTGACATCGCTCAAGGTAGAGGGCAGCACTTCTCCCCGCACCGCCAATACTTGGGAGCTAGCGGCAATGGCTTTTTCCCAATCCCCGGTTACCTCGTTCATAGCCGCCAGAAACAAGTTGCCAAAGCTGTGACCACTAAGACCGCTGCCGCTACTAAATCGATACTGAAACAGTTCGGTGACCAGCTTTTCCTGGTCTGCCAGTGCGGCCAGACAGTTGCGGATATCTCCTGGGGGCAGACCGCCCATTTCCCGACGCAGTCGACCAGAGGAGCCACCATCGTCCGCCACGGTAACAATTGCTGTAATGTTGGCGCTGTAGCGTTTTAACCCCCGCAGCATAGTAGATAGGCCGGTGCCGCCACCCACTACGACAATCCGAGGACCGCGATTGAGTTTTCGATGGGTAGCGATCGCATCCCATAAACTACTTTCCTGACTGCTTGGCAGCAACACCTCCGTAATCGAGCCCAGGGTTCGACTTTGCCCCCAGATAATCAGCAACAATCCAGATAAAATCGCCAGCGGTCCACTGATGTAGCGAGGAATCAACTGGGTGATGGTGCGCAGGACTGTAGATACAAATCGGACCGTAAAAAAGACCGGCGTTAACTTAAGCCAAATCATGGCTCCCAGACCGACCATGAGCACTCCCACTGTGCTCAAAAACAGCCAGCGTTTGACCAATAGCCCAGGCAAAAGCCAGCGCACCCAACGATTGTGAACCGGTGTCAAATCCTTTGTTTCCTGCCAAACAAACCGGATATTACGCTTCAAAAACTTCTGTATTGAGCCGATCCATAAGAGCATACGCTTGTCTCTCACGCCCTTTTCATAACCATGGGTTATCTTGTCATAAGCTGCCCCCAGCTTGTTAGCGAGTTATAGCACCCGCCGCCATGTCTGTCTCAAAATTCAATGGAACTGTTCCTCCGTCCCCCTGTGCTGATAGTGCCCCGTTACTGGAACTCAAAGGAATCTCTAAACGTTTTGGTAGTAATCAGGTCCTCGACAATGTTGATTTAACCGTTGTACCCGGCGAAGCGGTTGCCCTGATCGGACCATCGGGTACGGGCAAGTCCACTATTTTACGCATTATTGCAGGGCTACTTGCTGCCGATAGCGGTGATATTTTTGTCAGTGGCCAGCAGCGCCAGGGGCTGATCGAGGATTCAAACGATCCGATCAACATTGGCATGGTATTTCAGCAAGCGGCCCTATTTGATTCTTTGACGGTGCAGGAAAACGTAGGATTTTCTCTGTATCAGCATTCCAACCTGTCTGAGTCAGAAATTTGTCAGTTAACCGACAAAGCTCTAGAAATGGTGGGTCTACCCAACATCGGCAATCGTTATCCAGCCGAACTTTCAGGCGGTATGCGTAAGCGCGTAAGCTTTGCCCGAGCGGTGATTGCCAATCCCAAGGACGACGCTCAGGACAAGCCCACTGTTCTTCTCTACGATGAGCCCACAGCGGGATTAGATCCGATTGCGTCCACCGTCATCGAAGACCTGATCCGCAATATCAAAGGCAATCGTGGCTGTAACACCTATGTGATTGTGACCCACCAAGACAGCACCATTCGGCGCACCGCTGACCGCGTTGTCATGCTACATAAGGGAGCTATCCAATGGATGGGGCCGGTAGAGGAAATTGACTCTACTCCTAATCCCTATGTGCGACAGTTTTTTAACGCCGCTATCGACGGTCCGATTCGGGTGGCCAATTGAAACTTTTCAATTGAGATTTTCAATTGATACTGCTAGTATCCCCCCGTATAATCGTCCCCAGGATGATCGATTAGCTGCTCCCGTCTACCGTTAATCCATAGGAAACCATGCGTGCAAGAACCATTCGTGAAGGCTCTGTGGGACTGCTGATCTTAGCAGGAGTTGCCCTCTTTGGCGGTCTGGTGATGTGGCTTAGGGGGCTGAGTTTCGACCAGCGCAGTTACCGAATTTTAGTAGACTTTGCAAGCGCCAATGGCATTCAGGAAGGGTCCGCTGTGAGTTATCGAGGTGTGCCTGTCGGTTACATCAATCGCATTTCCCCCGGTTCCAATACAGTGGCTGTGGACATCGAAATCAATAGAGGGCAATTGCGCATTCCAGCTCAGTCTGTCATTAAAACGAGCCAGTCTGGTCTGATTGGCGAGACGACCATTTCCATCCAACCCCCACCCGGGGCCAGTATTAACGACAGCTCAATCCCAGGCCCAATTGCAAAAGACTGTCACAGCAGTGTGATTTTATGCAACGGCGATCGTGTCAATGGCATCGTTGGGGTGAACTATGAAGACCTCCTGGAGTCCTCTCAGCAAATTTCCGAGGCCCTATCTGAAGCTCTGGCAGATCCTAAAACCCTGGAGGATCTTAGAGAAATCCTGGCGAACACTCGGGATATTTCAAATAACGTAGTGGGTCTGACTGATGAGGTTACTTTAATCGCCAAGGATCTACGCGATGAAATTCAACCGGTATCCGTATCAGCCCGTCAAACCTTAGTCTCGGTGTCAGAGGCCGCAGAACAACTCGAAGCGACCACGACTCGAACATCTGAGCAGTTAGAAACCACCCTGGTCCAGGTCAACGCTATTTTGGCCACCAATCAGGACGACCTTGCCATCACCCTCGACAATATTAGTGCCAGTACAGGTCAACTGAGATTGGCCATGGATACCCTGTCTCCGGTGATTCAGGAGGGACGCTTAATTGACAACATTGAGCTTTTGGCTAACAACGCTGCGATCGCATCCCAGGATCTGCGCGATATTTCCTCCACCCTCAACACTAATGAAAATCTAGTGTTGCTACAACAAACCATCGAATCAGCCCGCGATGTGTTTCAAAGTGCCCAAAAAATCATGGCTGATGTGGATACCCTGACGGGCGACCCCACCCTGCGTGGGAATGTGCGCGATCTGCTCAATAGCCTTTCTAATCTAGTCTCATCCACAGGTACCCTAGAAGACCAAACCCAGCTGGCTACCCAGCTCAACCAGCAGATGCAACGTATTGCAGAGCTAGAAAAGGCCCTGGAAATAAGCCAGCAGAACTCGCAGACCCCAGAACTACCTCAGCCCCAGCTCAGATACAATGGTGAACGCTACGTTACAGATATAGCAGACCATTCCTCGGCTGCCGAATAAGCTGAAAAATCCGGTTTAGCAAGGACTTAGAATTTAGGAGATAGGAGACAGAAGCCAAGCTCCTCCTAACTTTTATCTCTTAAATTCTAAATTCTATTACAGCTTCACATTCTGCAACTCTTGTCGGGGATTGTAGCTACGTAGATTGCGGAGCTGCTCGTACAGAGAACGCTCCTTGTCAGTCACATTCTTGGGAGCTTTGATCATCACTTTAACCAGCTGATCTGTACGGCCTCCTTTCGGGTTAGGCCAGCCCTTTCCTCGTAGACGCAGCGTCTGTCCCGAACGAATTCCTGCTGGAATATTGACCGTCACATTACCATCCGGTGTGGGCACATCAATCTTGGCCCCGAGCACCGCTTCATCAGGAGAAATCGGCACCTCGCACACCAGGTTATTGTCATCATCAAACTGGAAAAAAGGATGGGTTTGGACATCCACGCTCAGGTAAATATCACCCCGCTGCCGAGTGTAGGGATTCATCTGACCCTTGCCCCGCAGACGGATTTTGCTACCGGGCTTAACACCAGCCGGAATCTTCACCGTTAGAGCATCGCCACCAATGCGAAATTTCTTTTGGGTGCCATTAAAGGCGTCTGCCATGGCCAGGGTAATGCTGGCTTCTTGATCAAACTGGGCGCTGTTGCCACCAGTCGTATCAAAGCCAAACCCCGGTGCCCCCGTCGACTGCCGATAGCTGGTGCGGGCTCCCCCTGGAAAGCCGCCGCCCAAACCACCAAGCAGCTCATTAAGGAGTTCGTTAAAACTGCCATAGTTGCTAAAGTCAAAGCCCCCAAAGTCACTGGGAGCAGCCCCTGTCTGACCACCCTGCTGCCAGTAGCGACCGAACTGGTCATATTTTCGTCGCTTTTCTGGGTCCGATAAAATTTCGTTGGCTTCGTTGATTTCCTTAAACTTAGCCTCAGCCACCTGATCGCCAGGGTTTACATCGGGGTGATATTTACGAGCAAGCTTGCGAAACGCACGTTTAATATCGTCTGTGCTAGCAGATTTACTGACCCCGAGAATCTGGTAATAATCTTTGAAGTCAGTTGCTGCCATAGTCACGCTCCTCGTTGCAATCTCAAAATGCTTACAGTATCCACTCGATTAGCCTAGCAAAGCTTTCAAGGGAGAGAGGTTCGGTATTCCGCCTGTCTTTTTCACACTGCCCTGATCACATCGTACCCCAGGCATCCACTGGCCAAAACCGCAGCGTGGCTTGACCAATCACATTTTTTATCGGCAAAAAGCCCCAAACATGGCTGTCATTGCTGTCATTACGATTATCGCCCATCACAAATAGGGCATTCTCCGGCACCGTAATAGGATTCATTTCATAGGCTGGAGCAGCCAGGATGTATCTCTCTTTAAGGGGGCGATTATTCCGATATACCTGGCCTTGATGCACGGCCAGTGTATCTCCAGGTAAGCCAATGACGCGCTTAATAAATGCCTGTTCACGGCGGTAGCCGATGGCCTGAAGCTGAGGTGGTGGCTCGAATACCACAATGTCACCATAGTGGGGCGGATGAAATCGATAGGAGAGTTTTTCAATCAGCAGTCGATCGCCAATGTGTAGGGTGGGGTCCATGGAATTGGAGGGAATAAACCGAGGCTCTGCAATAAACAGCCGAATAACCACAGCTATTGCCACGGCAATGGCCACCAATCTGGCATTGGACCTCACCAAATGTTGAATCGATGCTCCTGGAGATGTCTCAGCAGCAGATGTGTCA
>JBCCXQ010000059.1:0-22251 GCA_039191365.1 Cyanobacteria bacterium P01_F01_bin.13
CTGAGCTAGGCTCTCTTCAACAGCTCTACCTCAGCGCAAACCAAATCACGCAGATACCGGATTCCTTAGCTGAGCTAGGCTCTCTTCAACAGCTCTACCTCAGCGAAAACCAAATCACGCAGATACCGGATTCCTTAGCTGAGCTAGGCTCTCTTCAACAGCTCTACCTCAGCTTTAACCAAATCACGCAGATACCAGAAAGTTTAGAAAACATCATTCAGATAAAAACTCTTGATTTGCGTGGTAATCCTTTACCTATTTCTCCCGAGATTCTAGGTTCCAATCATAAAGTTGGCTCTGTCTCTGGCATTTTCAACTACTGTCGTCAACTCCGCAGCGGTGACGTACGTCCCCTCAATGAGGCTAAGCTCATCCTTGTTGGTCAGGGCAGTGTTGGTAAAACATCCCTAATTAACCGTTTAATCAACAATCAATTCGACCCTAACGAGGCACAAACTGATGGCCTCAATGTCACCAACTGGAAAATCCATGTTAATAGCAAAGACGTCCGTCTCAACGTCTGGGACTTTGGCGGACAGGAAATCTACCATGCCACCCACCAGTTTTTTCTCACCAAGCGCAGTTTGTACCTGCTCGTCTGCAACTGCCGCACCAGTGAAGAAGAAAACCGCCTCGACTACTGGCTAAAACTAATCCAAAGCTTTGGCGACAAATCCCCCGTCATCATCGTTGGCAATAAGCGCGACGAACAGCCACTGGATATTAATCGCAAAGCCCTACGGGACAAATACCCCAATATTAAAGCCATTATTGAAACCTCTTGCTCAGAGAGCACTGGAATTGATGAATTGAATCAAGCCATCCGCAAAGAAGTTGGCCAACTTAAAGAAGTGTACGACCTGCTTCCTCTCTCCTGGTTTAAAGTCAAAGAACAACTAGAAGCGATGGAGAAAGACTTCATTGGCTATAACGAATACATTGGCATCTGTTACGGTAATGGTATTCCCGATGAACCCAACCAAACCCAGCTCATCGGCCTACTTCATAACCTGGGCTTGGTGCTCAATTATCGAGACCATCCCCTGCTACAAAATACCAATGTGCTGAATCCAGATTGGGTAACCCAGGGAATTTATACATTACTAAGTGATGATGCTCTGAAAACCGAGACCAAGGGCCAATTAACCCTGGCTGACCTTACCCGTGTCCTACCTGCAGAGCGATATCCTGAAAATCGCCATAATTACTTAATCGAGCTGATGAAAGAATTTCAGCTCTGTTTTCAACTACTTGAATGCAGTCCAGATCGGTATCTCATTCCCGGCATTCTCCCTAAAGAAGAGCCCGAAGACACAGATTTGAAAGGCGACATCTTAGAATTTCAGTATCACTACACTGTCTTGCCCGATAGCGTCATTTCTCGATTTATTGTGCTGATGCACGACAAAATCCACAAGCAAACCTACTGGCGCAGCGGTGTGATGCTCGCCTACACAGAAGGCAACGAAGTCTATAACATCGCCCGCATCAAAGCCGACCCGGCCGACAACAAAATCTTTATCGCCATCAGCGGTAAAGAATCTACCCGCAGACTATTTCTAGGACTCATCCGCGATACATTCAGAAAAATCCATGCCAACTTTACCAAGCCCACTGAGTGGGTCCCAGTTCCCGACCATCCCGACCATCCGCCACTTGACTATCAAGAACTTCTTGGTCTAGAAGACATGGGCGAACAAAACGTCGTCATCGGCAAACTCAAACTCAAGCTCAACCTACGCCAGCTCCTCGACGGCTACGAACCCATCGAAATCCGTAGACTCAAACAAAAAGGAGTAGACATAGACAGCTCTGGAGACGGGCTAAATATTTCTGTCACCGATGCCCGCACTAAAATTATCCAACAAGGCGACGGCGACAATGTTGCCGGAGACCTGATAGAAGGGAATAAAACAGGCACGTAAAATTGAATCAAGACCTCAAACAAATCTACACACCAGGAGAACCACCCATGAACACCACCATCCACCAACATGGCTCCGGCGACAACATCGCAGGTGACAAAGTTATGGGCGACAAAATCCACACTCAAATCAACAACAGTCAGAACCTAACCCAAGCTGCCAAAGACATCAAAACGCTCCTCACCCAGCTCGAAACCGACTACGACCCCACCACCCCAGTCGGTCAAACCATGATGACCGCCAAACTCATCGAATCCGTCGACAACAACCCCACCCTTAAAGCCCGAGTCATCAACGCCCTCAAAGAAGGCGGCACCACCGCCCTCGAAGAAGCCATCGATCATCCAGTCGTCAAACCCGTCGTTGCCGCCCTCAAAGGCTTTATGGATGCATAATTGCTTCAGATTGGGTATTGGAGAATCGCTGAACTGCTGAAAGGTGCGCAGTGTACACCCTACGGTTCTGAGTAAGCTTTTTCTCCAGGATGGCCAGCATCTCAGGAGATTTATCAACACAGGTGAGGGTGGCTCCCGCTTCGATCAGTGGTAGAGAAATCCGCCCCGTGCCAGACATCAGCTCTAACACTTCAGATGAGGTCCCTTTAACCTGGTCCAGCAGGAAGGGAATATCTAGCGTAGTTTGCACATAGCTGTCGTATATATCAGCAACGTTGGCATACTTGATGGGTTGAGTCATGGGGCTAGTATTCCTTGCTGTGAGATGACGATTGAAGCCCATCATAGATTGTGCTTGATGAAGGTAGCCACAGACTCAATCAGCCGTAATACCACATCGAGAATCCGGCCAAACCATGATGACCGACAAACTAACCGAATCTGTCGACGTAGGTAGAAAATAGATTACACAAGAATTTTTCAAAGGTGACACTCCTGAAAAAGGCTCTCAACCCCTAATTTTGGGGGCAGAACTCAAAGTCCCCCAGAATTGGGGGATTTAGGGGGCCTCCAGTATTTTGAAATTAATGATGCTCATCTACTTACCTAATTCAACTAATCGTGGACCTTACCATCTGGCATGGTTGCGCCCGTTAGCTTGGCTCCAGCTAAGTTAGCACTACTGAGTTCAGCTTTGTAGAGAATCGCATTGGTCAGGGTTGCCTCACCCAAGTTTGTGCGGCCCAGGTAAGCATTGGTCAGGTCTGCTTGGGTTAAATTGGCCCCGCTGAGGTTGGCACGGCTCAGGTCAGATCGTAGCAGCCGCGCATCGGTCATGATGATCTGAAAGAGCTGGGCACCGCACAGCTTAGTATCTGTTAAATTGACGCCTTTGAGGTCCGCGCCGGTAAAATCACAACCGGCCAGATTCGCCCGCTGCGCCCGCGTGCGGGTCAGATTTGCATAGCGCAGGTTTGCCCCCTCCAGATGCGCATCCGCCAGGGACGCTCCCTTCAGGTTGGCCCCGTTGAGGTTAGCGTTGCGCAGGTCCGCATCTTTGAGAAATGCTTCGCTTAGATTGGCCCCGCTGAGGTCCACATTGGCTAAATCGGCCCCCTTCAGGTTGGCCCCCCGCAGGTCCACCTGCCGCAAATGGGCACCACGCAAAATTGTTTGCTCACTGCGTAACTCCTGCCGCAGGTTGGCACCGCGTAAACAGGCTCCGGTCAGGTTGGCACCGCTAAGATCCGCATTGCGCAGGTCGGCGTCGGCCAAATTTACATCAAACAGATCTGCCAGGGTCATATCCGCCCCCCGCAGGTCTGCCCCCTGGAGGCTAGCTCCGTGTAAGTTGGCATCGCTGAGGTTGGAATAAATCAAATTCGCCTGGTTGAGGTTGACGCCACTGAGGTTGGCATGGCTCAAATTCGCCTGCTGCAGGTTCACCCGGCTCAGATAGGAAAACATCAGGTCCGTGCGCTCCAGGTCCGCCTTGGAAAAGTTAGCGCCAATCAGATCTGATTTGGACAGTTGCAAACCCGCTAAACATGTACCGCTAAAGTCTGTTTGACCGCTGTTATAGGATTCTATTAGTTCTAAATTATCCATAGGAGGCGGGCCTCATCGAAGTAACGGGGGTAGGCTCAATCGTATTCTGAGGATTATCAGCAGGGATGGCGACCTCACTGGCGGGTTCGGCATAGTAAGGTTTAATCGCATTCAAAATGGCTGTAACTACCGGCTCATTGTCATCACTGTCTTCTAAACAGTGGACAATAATTGATAGCTTGCTTTCCAGGTCTTGAAAGGACTGACAGTAGTTAAAGACCTCTCGCAAAAAGTCTTCTAGGGTTTTGCTACGCAGCAGGGACCACTCCTGGGAGCTGCCGGTAAACGGGCTGTATAGGGTGGAGTGCAGCAGAATTTTGGCCCGCAGTGGGTTGCAATATTTGATGATGTCAAGACGCAGTTCGAACAGATCGGCTCGGTCTTTAACCTGGGCAATGTCACCCATGGCCGGACCTTCTAAAGACTTGGCTGAGAAGGCAACGGTATTTTCTGGGTGAATGCCATCGGGCAGATCGCCAAAACAGGTTTCTGGGCTATCGGTATCGCTGGCATTGGGTAGCCCCGGTGTCGACATCGGGATCAGTTCTGTCTGAGCGCTATACAGAGGGTGAAATGCCTTGAAAATAGCGTTGACGATTTTGGTGTATTTGGCCTTGCGGTTTAAGTGGTGGAGCAGATGACGCAGTCGATATTTAAGGTCGTTGGGGGTTGGTGTGAGTTGGAAAAGCTGCTCCACCAAAATCGCGGTGTCTGCCTGTTCAATTTTTTGAACATCTGTTTCCCAGACTTTATGACATAGGCAGTACAGCACCTTTTTGATGCGGATAATCTGGGGATCTCGCTCTAGCTCATCTGCTACCTGCTGATAGCGATCTTTAGACTCGTCTGCAATCTCTTCTGCAACATCAGCCACATCGTTTGGCTGAGACGGGGGGAGATTCGCCGCGCGCTCAATGTAAATAGGTGTAATCACCTGGAGAATTATTTCTGCCACATCGGAATACACCTCTTTGTGGTTGAGGGTGGCAACAATGCGGTATAGACTAGCGCGACACTGATCGACTGTGGGATTTCGCTGGATTAATGATTCAATTAGATACTGTAGAGAAAACTGATCGAGAACAGTGGTGTCGTTTTCCCACAGATTTTGACAGGTACCAAAGATGAGCTTTTTGATACGTAGGTGATCAGCATGATCACCTAGGGTTTGTAGCGCCTGCTCCATGGGGCTATCAAAGGTATAGCCCTCGGCCCCCTCGGCAAAGAAGGGCCGCGTCATCTCTACGTCGCAAACATCGGGTTCGATGATCGGGCGGATCTGATAAGCAGGTACCTGGTCCTGAATATTTTTAAGGTTGAGTGGGCCTAGAAATGTAGCATCGAGTTCTAGACGGCTTTTGACCACGTCATAAACCACCTGGGAGACACAAATTTCTCCAGGCGCGGCAAAGCTTTCTAACCTAGCAGCAATGTTAACGCCATTCCCCATGACGTCTGAATCGTTGATGTATACATCACCGAGATGAATCCCGATGCGATGGGCAAAGCTATCCCGTTTGCTATCGCCACGGAGCTTTTTTTGAATATTGAGCGCACAGGCAACAGCCTGAGCGGCACTGAAAAAGCACATCAACAGACCATCGCCAGTTGATTTGAGTACTTGGCCCCTAAACACATTGCAGAGTCCTGCAATTTGCTTAAGATCTCGATTGATAATTGCCAGCGCCCGCTCTTCATCAGCGGACATCTGGGCGCTAAACCCCACTGCGTCAGTCACCACGATGGCGGCGAGTACACGCTGCTGGTTTTGAAGCGATGGTTGCGCTCCTTCCATAGAAAACCTGACTGACAAGACTACCTGATATTAAGATTACCCTGACCCCATAGGGTCATCCGCATATCATGAAGCAATGAATACGGAATTTTCGGAAGAATTTATGAGTCCTTTTTATGTCCCCGTACGAAAATCCCGCAATTACTGGTAGATCGCTAACCCCTTTATTCTCATAGCAATATAACGTGTTTTTCCCCTTCTCGATAGGACAATCTTGAGACCGGATCCTAAATCACGTACTAATTTCTCTTCTGTGATAACAGTTTTGTCATACGACACTGACTATCTGACTGATAGTTCAGTGTTTATCAGTAGCTTTAGGGATTCTGCTATCGGACTATTTACTGAGTTTTAAACGCAATCAACAGTAATAGCATGTATGTGATTTTTGATACTGTTGCGTAATGTTCACAAAATGTCTGGAAGACTTTGGCTAGGAAATGTTACTTCACTTCCAATAAAATAGCTAAAAAGAGTCCGGATATCAGAAATAGCGATTTTCTTGGATCTGATGGATCTAAGAGAATTTTGTCAGCCTTGGCTTAGCAATGCTTCAAATATGTCGTTGCTGATTTAAGGGATAAATCGGTCACCAACTTAAAGTGGGACGTTTTCCCAAGGACGAGGATCAGCAACGCCCCAAATATAAATGGTTCTTACAAGTGATGGACCCAGGCATGATTTGGTGGTCCAATGCTTTTGAGTCTAGTGCACAGAAGGTAGCTATGTCCCAACTCCCTGCTTTGGCTGTAACCTTACTAACCAGCGTCACTGCTGTTGGGTGTGTAGCAACGGTGATGACGACAGCTGCTGCATCGCCTCAAACTACATTTGCAGAGTTGTGTAAGGCGTTTTACGGAATTCCTACGAACTGGAACAGCGGGCTCTACAGTCGTCCTTACGCATGGCAAACGGTAGAGGCCCTGATGTCTGCCTTAGCGATTGAAGACTGTGGTTTGGTTGAGCAGCAGCTGGCAAGTGTGACTACGCTGCAGGGACCCCAGCTGGAAACGGCCTATTTTCCAGATGATGGGCTGATGGTGGATTTTCCGATGGGGATAGATTTGCAGGTGATTGCGATCGCAACTCCCCATCTCACCACCCTCAATCTCAACGGTCGAGTTATTCCAGATTTAGCGCCCATCGCGGCCCTGAGCCAGCTAGAAACTCTGCAAGTGGCCAATACTCAGCTAACGGATATCAGCGCCCTCACAGCCCTGACTCAGCTCACCACCCTGGACATTAGCTATAACCAAATCGAGAGTATTGCTCCGGTGGCCAACATTCCCACTATCCGCTCGCTAAATGTTGCCTACAATCCATTTACCGATGTTAGCCCCATTGGAGAAATTCTCACCCCGGCTGTGGAACGAGAGTGGCAACTGCTGGATCTCAGCGGTATCGATATTGACATTGAAACCTGTCCTGACAATTTAGGAGATATTTGTGAAGGCCCCCTGTACGAAGATAGTTAGGGCTGAACTAAATTCTCCTGTACCACTGTGTGCAACTGCTGCGTTAAACGCCCTACGGTCCCTGTTTTATCCCGTCGAAAATCGTCGACATAGTGACGCAGATTGATCGGCTCGCCCACGCGAAAAATAGCCTGTCGGTAGGCCTTGGGCTGAATGTGCTCGATTTGATACACTTCGCGCTCTAACCGCATCAGCGTATCTAAAAATCTCTCAGGGGTGGGATCGGCGGCTACATAGCCATCATAAATCGCATCAAAATTGAGCAGTCGCACCGTCGTTCGATACAGGGCGTCATCTTCTGCCACAGTTTTGGGTTCCTCTGCCTCAAGCAGGGCCTGAATTTTATACACCCGTTCTCGAATTGGGGCACCGTTGGGGGGTAACTCTAGTTGCTGTTCACACTGATCGATCACGTGGTAACGCAGCTGGCTGATGCGCTGGTTCCAGTCTTTATCTGGATCAGTATCCAAGCCAAATTCTGTTTCGATCCGGGCAAGAACCTGGGCTGCGATCGCAAGCAGCCGCTTGTAAAAGTCCTGCTCCACTGATACCACACCCAGCTCTTCTTCCAGTCCCTGCAGCGTTTTCTCAATAATTGCCGTCATCGGCTCTGTGTATCGATACTTTAGCGATATCGGCACAATGTACAAATCCACCTCAGAGCTTTTCTTAGCCAGCTGAGCCACTACCTGCAGCGGCATTTGGATCGCTCCCGAGCGAAACGGCATTACCGTATCGTTTTGATAGGAACAGCCACCCTCCGGAAAAATTACCACCTGGGTACGGGGCTGCTTAAGCAGACTCAGGGTCTGAGCAATACTGGACCGGTCCCCCAACCCCCGCCGAATGGAATAACAGCCCATCCACTGCAGAAACTTGCCCTGCAGCCCCTTAAAAGACTCCCGGGCGACAATGTAGTGCCACAGCTGTCCCACCCGCGCCGCCAGGCCAAATAGCACCATGCCATCCTCCATAGTGGGGTGGTTACACACATACACCACCCGCACCCCATCAATGGCGCGGAGCTTAGCAACGTCGTCATCAGATACCACCAGCCCACATCTATACAAGCGCTGTAGCGCCAGAGAGGAAACACTTTGCACGAGCCGAATTAACAATGGCTGTGGCTTGGGAGGAAAAAATAACGTAGTTTCAGAAGCCATAACAAAAACACTCAGGTGTGGCTAAAGCACTATACGGTTATGCCCCGGTCAAGGACCAAATTGCAACCGGTTAGCCCAAACCCGGATTGCCAAGGCCCCGTCTTAAAGCTGGATAAAGCATCCCAAAAAGTACAAAAATACATCCCAACCTCACAAATCATTACTCAAACCTTTAAAGGTGTTAGAAAGCGCCTAACGCCTTTGGATTCAGACATTAATTACCGTGTCGCTTCAACGTGATGAGGAACAAATTATGCTGGAACTTGAGTCTTGAGAATTCGTTACAGCGCCCTTTAACCTCGAATTTATACCTCGAACGGCCCTATGAAATTGGTCAAGGTCAGCTCGCTACTGATGTATGTGGGGATACCTATTTTAGGTGCTTCAGTGGCATTCAATTTTTTCCTCTACGGACAGCTAAGAAAATATTATGTTGAACTCAACCAAGTCCGCTTAGATCCCCTGGGGCTTAGTTTTTATAATCCAGACCCAAAACTGGGCGACAAGGAAGACCGCAAACGGGTCGTTTTTTTTGGAGACTCTAGAGCTGAAGGCTGGACTGCTCCCAAAATCGAGGGGTATGAATTTATCAATCGGGGTGTGTCGGGTCAGACATCCGCCCAAACCAGCCAGCGATTTGATTACCATATGGCAGATTTGGATCCTGATATTGTTGTTATCCAGGTCGGGGTTAATGATCTCAAAGCGATTCCACTGATGCCGGAAAGTCGCAACATTATTATCGATCTCTGCCGCTCCAACATTCGCCAGATGGTTGAAGACTCCAAAGCCCTGGGAGCTACAGTAATTGTCAGTACCATTCTCCCGGTTGGAGAAATTCCCTTCATTCGTAAACCGGTATGGTCTGATGATGTCGCCCAGGCCATTTACGAGGTCAATGGTTACATCGACTCCCTGGCGGATGATGATCAAGTGTTTATCTTTGATGGATTCTCAGCCGTTGTCGATGGGCAAGGACTCATGTCCGAAGACTATCGCCAGGATGAGCTACATCTGAACAACCAAGGGTATGTTGCGCTGAACCAGGCGTTTGTGGAATTTCTCAATGCCGCCGATTTTCCCAGCGCCTCTGAGATCGCTGAGGCACAAGAGTTTTAAACTCAACAGTTTTATGGATTAAAAACAGCCCTGCCATGGGCAGGGCCGATGGGGAGAGGTCCTTCAGAAGGAAACAACGCAATTAAGTAGTTGGTCCTAATCAAATGTGAGACGTTAAAAGGTTGTCCTGAGGATGTAGGAGTCAGAATATAGAAGTCTTCTACCTCCTGACTCCTACATTCTAATCATTTGCTAGGTTTTACAAATAATTGAGTATCCCCACTTTAGAAGCTGTAACCGATGCCAGCGATGAAGTCAACATCATCGCTACCGTCTTGAAATGGAGACCAAACAACAGATCCATTTGCTAGCCAACGCTCATTAAAACGATAGTCAGCACCGCCTGTAACAGCTAATTCAATCGTGCTATCATCGCCTAACTCACCGTTGATGCCTGCACCGAGAAAGGGATAGAGACGACCATCAGGATCAAGGGAGTTAAAGTCGTAGGTGACAGGCAGGACATAGGCCACATCTTCCCCATCATCAAAGTCAAAGTCGGTGCTCACAGCGGGACGTACCGAGAGATTTTCAGCTAAGGAGAGTTTTCCATTAACGGCAAATCCTTCATCACCGCCACCAATACCCACATAGTTATAGTCAGGAGCTGTTTGGGCAAATACAGTTAGAGGGGCTGCCGCTAGAACAGATGCCGTTAGCCCCAGCGTGCAAAGAATACGATTAAACATCATGATTAGATTCCTCGAAACGTTTATGGCAGACGGGACTAGTTTCCCATGGGCATTTGGCACCAGAAATGACTAAACCTCGTTTGCATGGTCTTGTTGTATCGTTGCCGACTTGGCAGTGAGAAAGTAGGTGTGACACTTTTCGTGTCCGTACCATAAAATGAATGCTTAAATGCCCTTTAAATCGTTTAATTTTAGTGTGACAGTTGGCGATATGACCGCCACTACTACGCAGTTGGATTTAAGCGCCCAAGGGCGCGCTAAGGACAATTGCGGTTTACCATGTGAACTGTCTGTTTTTTTTATCTCCAGCCATGGTGATCCGTATTCAACGCAGCCTTGCAATTGCCACCCTCTGTCTTACCTGTTTACTGGGCCTGTTGGTCGCTCCAGCCTATGCAGTAGACCTCTCTTCAGCTCCCGAATCCGCAACAGCCTATATTATTTCTCCAAAAAATGGAGACACAGTTACGGATCCCTTTACAGTGCAGTTTGGTTTGTCAGGCATGGGGATTGCACCGGCGGGGATAGACCGTCCCAATACCGGCCATCACCACCTTCTCATTGACGTTGACGAACTGCCTTCACTGATGGAGCCTCTGCAGGCGTCTACACAATTACTCCACTACGGTGCGGGTCAAACTGAAACCCAGCTGAACTTGCCTCCTGGAGAGCACAGTCTCCAGCTCGTGTTGGGCAACTACAGCCATATTCCCCATGACAATCCGGTAATCTCAGAGAAAATTACTGTTACTGTTAAGTAGTCCTTGAAATCCCTACCCACTGATCAACTGCTGGCCATCGACCGGCAACATGTGTGGCATCCCTATGCCGCCATGCCTAACCCGCTGCCAATTTTTCCGGTCAGATCTGCCCAGGGGGTTTACATCGAGCTAGAAGATGGCCGCAGGTTGATTGATGGTATGTCCTCCTGGTGGACCTGCATCCATGGGTATAACCATCCCCGGCTGAATCAGGCCGCCCACGCTCAGATTGAGCGCATGTCCCATGTCATGTTTGGTGGGCTGACTCACCAACCTGCAGTGCAGCTGGCCAGGCACTTAGTCGAACTGACGCCGGAACCATTAGAGCAGGTATTCTTTTGTGACTCTGGGTCAGTATCAGTAGAAGTCGCTATGAAAATGGCGATTCAATATTGGTATAACCTGGGAAAGCCAGAAAAACATCGCTTTCTCACTGTGCGGGGGGGCTACCATGGCGATACCTTCGATGCCATGTCGGTGTGTGATCCCGTCAATGGCATGCATCATCTGTTTAATCAGGTTCTGCGACAACAATATTTTGCCGATATTCCCCAGATTCCATTTTGGGGTGTATGGGAGGATACAGATATTGCCAGTTTTGAACAACTGCTTGTTGAAAACTACGGACAGATAGCCGCCGCTATTTTTGAACCTGTGGTTCAAGGGGCTGGGGGTATGAGGTTCTATAGCCCCGACTATGTACGGCGAGCCAGGGAACTATGTGACCAGTATGGTGTGCTGTTGATTTTGGATGAAATCGCTACGGGATTTGGGCGTACCGGCAGATATTTTGCCTGTGAACATGCGGATATTGCACCGGATATTCTCTGTATCGGTAAGGCTATGTCCGGTGGCTTTATGTCCCTGGCTGCCACATTAACAACACCACACATCAGTCATGTCTTCTCCCAGGGCGAGGCTGGAGTGTTTATGCATGGCCCTACCTTTATGGCCAACCCGCTGGCCTGCGCTGTTTCCCTAGAAAGTATTGCCATTCTGGAAAGCTATGATTGGCAGACGAAAATTCAGGCGATTGAGACCCAACTCAAGACAGAATTAGCCCCTTGTCGTAACTCTCCCCTGGTTAAGGATGTGCGGGTGTTAGGCGCAATCGGAGTGGTGGAACTGTACAGTCCCGTAGACATGGCGGTAATTCAACCTCAGTTGGTACACTACGGAGTGTGGTTGCGACCCTTTGGTAAATTGTTGTATACCATGCCCCCATACATCATTGAACCTGCCGAGTTAAGACGTATTACTCAAGCAATGGTGGCCCTCACGCAGTAAGGTTCACTCAGCAATCAACCTACACATCTACCTGATATCACCGTTCGTCATAACCCCTATCTTGCAGGCTTGTCACTATGATGCGCTTCACCCTCATCGGGTTTCTAGCAGCAGGTTTCAGCATTAGCTGTAGACCTGCTAAAACCGATATTCCAAGTCAGGTTACAATCCCTGATGCCGCCTCCCAAGTAGTATCCCAGGCAGATTCTGAGGCTACCGGTGATGATACGTTTGAGTCTCTGCCTGGCCGCTATTGTTATGCATTCGATGACGGCATTGCCAGTACGCATCTACGGTTGACTTTGGATGAGACCAATCGTATCCAGGGTGATACTCGGTCTTCTATCCAAAATGAGGAAGCCGCCTATTATACGAGCTACGCCCAAGTATTTTCAGGCAGTTTGACCAACAATGATCAAACGACCGTCGATATTACTACCTGGATTGAATATGACGTTCAAGACTCGAGTGAAACGTGGACGTTAACTAACAACGAACTGATAACGGCGAACTACGTGCTGACCCTGGCTGACTGTGACGTTGTTAATCGAATTTTTCAGGATCAAGACGGATTAGAAGCTAGCGATCTTACCACTGGAGCCACTGCCGTCCATACGCGTCGGGTTGAATTTGCCCCTGGTAGAAGTGCCGCTGCTGTTAGCAACAGCATCGTCCGAGGTGAGCGGGATGTCTATCTGTTAGGAGCTGACGGGGGACAGCAAATGAAACTGTCGATCAATGCATTGGAAAATAATGCGGCCTTTGATGTGGTTTCCCCCAGCGGCTATATCCTCACCCTTGAGGCCATCAACGAAACCCTACTTCTACCCCACACAGGGGACTACCAGGTCATCGTTGGCGGCACCCGAGGCAACGCCAGCTACGAACTCAAAATCGGTATTCAGTAATTTCGCTGAAGTTTTGTAACTGATTTGCCGTAAATTTTGGCTCCGCACCGATAGGTCACTAGGGCTGCCTGCGAGCGCCTCAGTGATATTCTTCGTTTGGAATTCTAACCATGGGGAGTCTTCTACGTAGTCTAGTGCTCAGCACGCTATTGCTGCCTCATTTATTGATGGCAAGCTCTGCTGCTGCATCGACAAGCCCGAGGGCTCACGTTATGTCACAGGAGCTATCGGCAGAGCGTTCCTTTCAACCGTCGCCGCCGGGTATTCCCCAACGTCGCCTGAGTGGGGGTACACGCTAGTCGCTATAGAACCCGAATCTGACGCGCAAATGTGCTGTGCAGCAGGCCATGTGCGTCAGGCCATTTACTATAAACTGCATCTACCTCTACCCGGATGGTTTCATGTCTGACAGCCTATCTCATGATTCTGAGTGTGCGAACAATCGCTGGCAGTTTTGGATTGATCGGGGTGGGACGTTTACAGATGTTGTGGCCCGCCGCCCTGATGGTCAACTGCAGGTACATAAGCTGCTGTCTGAAAATCCTGGTCGCTATGCTGATGCTCCCATCCAGGGAATACGTGAAATCCTGGAGCTGAGGGAGGATCAGTCAATTCCTGCTAGGCAGATCGAGGTGGTAAAAATGGGCACTACGGTCGCCACCAATGCTTTATTGGAACGTAAGGGCGATCGCACCGTGCTGCTAATTACCCAGGGCTTTGGGGATGCTCTGCGGATCGGCTATCAGAACCGGCCTGATATTTTTGCTCGCCATATTCAGCTGCCGGAGATGCTCTATGAGCAGGTGATTGAGGTGCCGGAGCGCTACAGTGCTCAGGGTGAAGAGCTCAGGATGCTAGAGGAGAAAGGTGAATGGGTGGAGGCGCTGCAGCGAGTATTTGAGCAAGGGGTGAAGGGATGTGCGATCGCATTCCTCCACGGCTACCGCTACCCCGACCACGAACGTCAGGCTGCCGCCATTGCAGAACGCATCGGCTTTACCCAAATCTCCGCCTCCCATCAAGTCAGTCCCCTAATGAAACTTGTCAGCCGAGGTGACACCACAGTAGTCGATGCCTATCTATCCCCCATCCTGCGCCGCTACATCGATCAAGTCGAAAACTCCCTAATCCCCCCTCTCCTTGAGGAGAGGGGGCTAGGGGGAGAGGCTCCCAGGCTTATGTTTATGCAGTCCAATGGCGGCCTCACCGACGCCCATCGCTTTCAGGGGAAAGACAGTATTCTATCCGGACCTGCAGGCGGCATTGTGGGCGCGGTTAAAACCTGTGCCAGTGCTGGATTTAACAAAATTATCGGCTTCGACATGGGCGGCACCTCCACCGATGTCTCCCACTATAACGGCGATGAAGGGAGCGACTATGAACGCACTTTCGAAAGCGAGGTGGCAGGGGTACGGCTGCGGGCACCGATGATGGCAATTCATACGGTCGCAGCCGGGGGTGGTTCCATTCTGCAGTTCGATGGAGCCCGCTACCGTGTCGGACCAGAATCCGCTGGTGCCTACCCCGGTCCCACCTGCTATCGCCAGGGGGGGGCACTGACCGTTACCGACTGCAACGTTATGGTGGGTAAACTTCAGTCTGAGTTTTTTCCCATGGTGTTTGGCCCAGATGGGGATCTACCTTTGGATAAAGCCGCTGTTATTAAGGGGTTTCAAGCCTTTGCACAGCAGGTATCTGACCAGACTGGTCATACTCAAAAACCGGAAGCCGTCGCCGCTGGATTTCTAGCCATTGCCATCGAGAAAATGGCCAGTGCCATCAAAAAAATCTCCATTCAGCGGGGCTATGATGTCAGCGAATATACCCTCTGTAGCTTTGGTGGAGCCGGGGGGCAGCACGCCTGTCTAATTGCAGAAACCCTGGGTATACAACAAATCTTTCTCCATCCCCTGGCTGGAGTATTGTCCGCCTACGGCATTGGTCTTGCCGATCTGCGCATCCTTAAAGAGAAAGCCATCGAAGCCACCCTCACAGAAACCCTCATACTCGATCTCACCGAGGCACTCTCTTCTTTGGTAACTGCAGGCACCCAAGCAATGATCGACCAGGGGGTGACACCCGAGAAAATCTCCACACTTCGTAAAATTCATCTCCGCTACGTTGGTACCGACTCTGCTCTAATTGTCACCTTTGGGTCTCTAGCCGAGATGACAACACAGTTTGCACAAGCCTACAAACAGCGCTATGGGTTTACCATGCCCAATAAGTCTTTGATTGTAGAAGCGGTTTCTGTGGAAATCATTGGCCAAACTAATTCCATTGACGAGCCGTCCATTACCTGTCGGAGAACAACTCCCCTTCAATCAGTTACCACAGTACCGATTTACACCAAAGGAGAATGGCATGATAGCCCCATCTATCAACGGACTGACCTCCTACCCAACGATGTGATCCAGGGTCCTGCCCTGATTATCGAATCTACTGGAACAAATGTGATTGAACCTGACTGGTCTGCCCAACTCACCGAGCACAACCATCTGGTATTGCACCATTACCCTAAAACCCAGCCCAAACTAGAGAAGAGTCTCTCCTCCATCCAGCCCGATCCGGTTAAGCTAGAAATCTTTAATCATCTCTTTAGCTCTGTAGCTGAAGAGATGGGCATCACCCTGCAGAATACTAGCTACTCAGTGAATATCAAAGAGCGGTTAGATTTCTCCTGTGCCATCTTTGATCAGCAGGGTCAGCTGGTGGCCAATGCGCCCCACATTCCTGTACATCTCGGCTCCATGGGAGAAAGCGTCACCAGCCTGATTCATGCAAAAGGTAACACCCTTCAACCCGGCGATGTTTATGTTTCCAACAATCCCTACAACGGTGGCACCCATCTGCCCGATATAACAGTAATTACGCCTGTATTTTTTGAATCGGAGGGTAGTGCCCACCCTACGAATGGCCCCATCTTCTACGTTGCTTCCCGGGGTCACCACGCCGATATCGGTGGAATTACACCAGGGTCGATGCCGCCCTACAGTAAAACCATTGGTCAAGAAGGCATTCTCATTGATAACGTCAAACTGATTGAGCAAGGACAATTTCGCGAAATTGAGATAACAGAACTCTTGCAGTCTGGTCCCTACCCTGTGCGCAACCTTACCCAGAATCTAGCAGATCTCCAGGCCCAGGTCGCTGCCAATGAGCGGGGGGTACAAGAACTGGGGCGGATGGTGGCCCACTACGGGTTAGAGCAGGTACAGGCATATATGCAACATGTGCAAGATAATGCTGCTGAGGCCGTTCGTCGCGTGATTGATGTGTTGTCTGATGGAGAGTTTACCTATACCACCGATGAGGGTACCCAAATTCATCTAACCATTGCCATTAATTCATCTGCACGGTCAGCCCGCATCGACTTTATGGGCACCTCTCCCCAGCAAGACAACAATTTTAATGCACCCTTAGCCGTGTGTAAAGCGGCTGTTCTCTACGTCTTTCGCACCCTGGTGGATGATGATATTCCCCTCAATGCAGGCTGTCTAAAGCCCCTGGAGATCCTTGTGCCGGAGGGTTGTCTGTTGAATCCGCGCTACCCTGCTGCTGTTGTTGCTGGCAATGTAGAAACCTCCCAGGCGATTACCAATGCCCTCTACGGTGCTCTGGGGACAATGGCTGCCAGCCAGGGCACCATGAATAACTTCACCTTTGGTAATGACAAATATCAGTATTACGAGACCATCTGCGGTGGCTCCGGTGCTGGTCCAGACTTTGCAGGTACTGATGCTGTGCAAACCCACATGACTAATTCCCGTCTAACTGACCCTGAGGTATTGGAATGGCGTTTCCCCGTCCTGGTGGATGATTTTTCAATTCGTCCCAATAGCGGTGGAGTTGGTAAGTTTCCTGGTGGTAACGGCGTTATTCGTCGTATTCGTTTCCGTGAAGCGATGACTGCTGCGATTATTTCAGGTCATCGGCGGGTAAAGCCGTTTGGCTTACAAAATGGACAGCCAGGGCAGCCAGGGCAGAATACAGTTGAGCGAAGAAACGGACATATAGAAACGCTCAGTAGAAACGCTCAAACCTCTATGGAAACGGATGACATTTTTATTATTGAAACACCGGGAGGTGGAGGATTTGGACAATTAAAGTGACAAGAACCATGATTTCAAGGACCAATAGCAACCGACAGATATTGCCGGTTGCTAATAACTACGATGCTGTCATTGTTATTGGTGGAAAGACCAATCCCCGAGATGATTCTCTTTCTCAGCATTGGTCTTTCCACCTAATGCATCGATCGATTCATCTTCTAAAGTCAGCAACAACATTAGTCCAATATCAAACAGCCCCTATAAAGTCCGATACACTGAGGTTTGAGACTCCACTTAATAAAATTTCCATATCAGGCGTAATGTTGTTATCGCCTGCGAGATCCACCTGTATGATGGTATTACTGCCACTTGTAAAGTAACGAACTTGGCCTAGATCTAATTCGATGCCACCTAACTCCGGTTCAATGAAGGATGGTCTAAATGGGTTCGTTCCAATAAAGTCAAAGACTTGATTCCCTGCAATGTCAAGACTAGAATCAATGGCTGAGAGATCTATCTTATCTAGACCTCGAGCAAAATCTAGGATGGTATCTCTCTGACTACCTGCAACACTTGATGATGTAGTGGAATAAGCATAAGTATCTCGTCCACTTTGTCCTCGTAGAGTATCTCTACCAGAGCCGCCCACAAGAGTGTCATTTCCACTCCCCCCCAGTAAAGTATCCTCACCAGAACTGCCATATAGAGTATCGTTGCCACTCAAGCCATTCAAGGTATCATTGCCACCTAATCCGTTCAGTGTATTTCTACCAATATTGCCAGTGACTATGTTGCTTTTACTGTTACCAGTACCGCTGATATTGCCACTGCCAGTTAAAGTCAGATTCTCAATACCAAACCCTTGATCGCCTACTCCTATGCCTGGCGAAATGGAATAACTAACCGAGGCAAAAACAATATCATTGACACCTCCTAAAGTATCGTCAAAGCGTTCTCTCACAATATCGTTAACACTGTCGACAAAGTAGGTGTCGCTATTATCGCCACCATCCATCACATCATTGCCAGTCCCCCCATCAAGGGTATCATTGCCCAATCCCCCGTTGAGAGTATCATTACCATCGTTACCAAACAGCATGTCATTACCATCGTTGCTGAATGGGTTACCGCTGCCACCAAATATTGAGTCATTTCCAAGACCCCCATCAATGGTGTCATTGCCACCGTTACCAAAAATTATGTCTGCGCCAGAAGTAACTATTCCAATTACACCTGCCGATAAAAAACCAGGCCGAATCGTATCGTTGTTATTTGTACCTTGAACAAATGCCATGGTTTACAACCTCTATGTACGTAAGTTTGTTGTTTGTAAAATGAGACGATATCTACCCGATCTGTAGGTGCTAGCAGTAATCAAAAACGTTGCTTGATTCTTCGCTAACCTAACCTTCTCTATCAAAAAAACGAGATAACCCTGATATCTACAATCTACGAGAAGAAATTGGTTCAAGAAGCACCAATTTCAGGCCATTTTCCCTTCTGACCTTTTACTGGCCTAAAAGTGGCTTAAAATTGGTGCTACTAATTTGTAGATAATGTGCTTACACCTGATAAGACAAAATCTGAAGAAAATCCTTAGAACAGAATTAGCGGAAATGCAGGTATTTCAGCATCTCTTTGCTAGTATCTATCGCTAGAATATTCGAGTGTCTGGCATTGCATAAAACTGCTAATGATATTCACTCGTTCGGGTACTGTAAGGTCTGACTCTGAAAAAGTAAATTGAGAACAATGTAGTAATGTGGAATTTATGGCAGTTTCTCTGAATGCTTCGAAAGAAGGTCTCAAGAAAGTCGATCAACTTAGACGTGAAAAAGGTTGGTTAGCCACTGATTCTAGATGGTGCGAAGCAGCTTATACCTCGCCAAAAACATTGACACGGTTTAGAAGTGGTCGGCTTATTCAGCAAGATACCTTTATCAATATCTGCCAGGCAGTAGGAGTTGATTGGGAAGACATCGTTGAAAGGGAAAGTGTAGCTGTAAGGATGTCTCCGTCTGCTCAGTGGGAACTAAGAATAGAAGCTGATGAGAATCTTAAGGATGCTATTTTTGAGCTAATTAAAAGACATTCAGGCGATGTCAATTTAAAGTTACGAAAACTAGAGGAAGGTAGCCTTATTTTCACTGTTGAAGGTTCTTTGGGAGGGTTTGAACGAATGGAGTATTTATTTGATGAAAAGATTGTATCTAAGCTTTTAGGTGCTCAAATTTTAGATGTACGCATCAAAGCTGCAAGTGAACTGATCTGTTTAGGAAATTTGCTGACAAGTACCTTTGAAAGTTTTCGGTCCCTCATCACCTGGCTAGTTTTCCAAACATTGATAATACCTATTGAACCAACTGTTCAAAATAGTAAATCAAGTAAGGTAGATTCTTAACTTACGTAGGGCATCATAATCTTTTATAAGAGGAGGCCTTCTCAGAAGTCTCTCTTGACGATATTAGGGCTTGGTTCACGTATTGCTGCTACTGTACCTCGTAAGACTAGAAACTGCTATAAAACCTTAAAAATTTTTGAATATAGTTTGATTTTCCGCAATTTATAAGCTGTATACTCGCCCTTAGTTCTTGAGTGCAGCTATGAACCCCCTCCAGGATGCGTTTATTTCCTATGGTCGTGCCGATAGTAAGCAATTTGCCCAAAAGCTCAGCGAACGTCTGACGGCGCTAGGGAATACCGTTTGGTTTGACGTTAACGATATTCCCCTGGGGGTGGACTACCAAAAGCAGATCGATGACGGTATTGAAAAGGCGGATAACTTTCTGTATCTAATTTCGCCCCATGCGGTGAATTCAGACTACTGCAATCTGGAAATTGAGCTAGCGCTAAAGCGTAAGAAACGGATTATTCCGCTGCTGCATGTGGAGGAGATCAGCTACGAAACCTGGCAGTATCGCAATCCGGAGGGCACAAAGGACCAATGGGAAGCCTATAGGGCCGCAGGTAGGCATTCCCATTGGGACAATATGCACCCGGCAATTCGCAAGATTAACTGGGTCTATTTTCGTGAGGGCACCGACGACTATGGGGACTCGTTTGAAGGGCTGTTGGGGCTGCTGCTGCGGGAAAAAGAGTATGTGCATCAGCATACGGTGCTGCTCAACAATGCCCTGGAGTGGGAGCGCAACCAGAAGCAAACGCGATATTTGCTGACTGGGGAAGACCGGCAAAGCGCAGAAGACTGGCTGGCCACCCAGTTTAAAGATAGTCAGCCGCCGGTAGTGCCTACCGATCTGCACTATGAGTACATTACCGAGAGCATCAAGAACGGCGATAACCTGATGACTCAGGTGTTTTTGTCCCATGCAGAGGAAGATGCCGAGACCACTGACCAAGTGCGACGCACCCTAATGCGCTCGGGGATTACCACCTGGACCTATCGATCGGATATTGAATTTGGTAGCGATTTTGAGTCGGCGCTAAAGCGAGGGGTGGAAGAAGCGGACAATGTGCTGTATTTGATGTCGCCCCACTCACTGAAATCTAAATATTGTCAGTATGAAATAGATCTGGCCATCAAGCTGAATAAGCGGCTGATTATTATGCTGGCGGGAACCGTGGATGAAATAGATATCCCGGTGGCGCTGCGGAATGTGCAATATATTGATCTGACCGACAATAAAACTGAGGCGGACTACCTAAAAGACGAAGACGACCTGCTGCGGGTGCTCAAGCAGGATGCGACGTATTTTAATGAGCATAAGGTTTTATTGACGAAGGCGCTGAAGTGGGAGCGGCAGCAGCGGAACCCGTGTATTTTGTTGCAGGGCTATGAGTTGCAACATGCCCAGGCATGGCAGGAGGTGGCCCAGGCGAGGAATGCTAATGGTCCGACGGAGATTCAGAAGGAGTTTATTGAGGCCAGCAAGAACCAAACGGCAGCGGTGTCGCCGGATGTATTTATTTCCTACTCTCGGGCAGATTCGGACTTTGCTCGCAAGCTAAATAATGCGTTGCAGCGACAGCGTAAGCGCACCTGGTTTGATCAGGAGAGTATTGCCTCGGGGGCAGACTTTCAGCAGGAGATTTATAAGGGAATTGAGACATCGAACTTCTTTTTGTTTGTGCTGTCGCCTCGGTCAATCAAGTCGCCCTATTGTGCGGATGAGGTGGAGTATGCGGCGAAGCTGAATAAGCGGATGGTGACGGTGTTGCATCGTCCGGTGGAGGCAAAAGATCTGCATCCGGAGCTGGGGAAGGTGCAATGGACTGATTTTAATGCGAATGAGGGAGAGTTTGAGGCGAATTTTAAGGGGTTGTTGCAGACGTTGGATACGGACCCGGTGCATTTGCGATATCACACTGGGTTGTTGTTAAAGGCAATTGAGTGGGATAAGAAGGGCAGGAGAGATGATGTGTTGTTGCGGGGGAGTGAGCTGACAGAGGCGGAACAATGGATGGGCCAAGCGGTAGAGAAGGAGCCGAGGCCGACAGCTCTGCAGGGGGAGTATGTGGCTTCGAGTCGGGGGGCGTTGGAGATAAATCGGCAACAAGCCACGAAGCGGCAGCGGATGGTGATTGGGGGATTGGCTTCGTTGTTGTTGTTGGCTGTGGCTGGTGGTGGTGCTGCCGCTTGGCAGTGGAAAGCAGCAACGCGAGCGACTAAAGAAGCTGAATTAAATCAGGCACGGTCTTCGGGACTGCTTTCTCTATCGTTGTCAAATGATGGGAAAGCTTTGGAGGCATGGATTGAGGCTATTCGAGCCGGTACTTTTGTGCAAAAGCATCAGGTCACCCAACCGGAGGGATTGAATGCGCTGCAGCAAGTTATCTTGAAGAGTAACAAAGTTCGCAGCCTCAATGGCCATGATGATCAGGTCCAGAGTGTGGGCTTCAGTCCCGATGGCAAGACCCTCGTTAGTGGCAGTAGTGACAACACCATCAAACTCTGGGATGTGGAAACAGGCGAGGAAATCCGCAGCTTCAATGGCCATGATGATGATGTCTGGAGTGTGGGCTTCAGTCCCGATGGCAAGACCCTCGTTAGTGGCAGTAGTGACAACACCATCAAACTCTGGGATGTGGAAACAGGCGAGGAAATCCGCAG
>JBCCXQ010000060.1:0-21913 GCA_039191365.1 Cyanobacteria bacterium P01_F01_bin.13
ACATGGGTGTGATGATGCCTGATATTGTGTGCACGAAGCGCTAGACCCGGACGTAACTGGATTGTCCGTTTCCAGCCCTGACCCAATGCAGCAGGGATACGGACAAAGTATTCTGCCCCTTCTCTATATTCTGAAAGGTGACCATTAGCACGACACTCCTTTGTAAGCATCTTTATCTCACGGTCTGTCAGAGTTTTAGCCATTGATTGGGAAATTGCCATCACACCTTAATTAGTATGACATTATTGGTAATGATTCTCAATTCAAGGTTTTCTTTTTTATTTCAAACACTCCTCAACATCTGCCAAAATCTGTTGCGCGGCTAAAATACTTCGTCCTGCGGCCCACACTTCGCCAGACACTTCGCAGACGCGCTCTTGTTTAACAGCCTCCAGCTGAGACCAAATGGGATCGGCCACAAAATCTGATGTTGTTACATCTGAAAAACTAGGAGAATAAATAAAGAAGAGATAGTCTCCGTCTAGGGTATCTAAGGCTTCACGAGAAAGCTCTACTGCATAGCGCCAGGTTGCACTTTGGGAAGAGTTACGAGCCAGGCCAATATCTTCAAGCACGGAGCCTGAAAAGCTGCCGGTGGTGTAAGCACCAATTCTATCGCTGTAGGTGGACAGCACAGAGATTTCTATTGCTTGAGGCTCCTTTAGCTTTGTTTGGAGCTGTTTAACCCTGTATTGATAAGCTTGTAAGAGCTGCTCAGCTGCCTGGGGTTTACCCAAGGCTTCAGCATAGAGCTGCAGGTTTTCGGGCCAGTCACCCGATCGACCGCTGCCCTCAGTTAAAACCGTTGGAGCAATTTGCGATAGCTGGCGATAGAGTTTACCCGTGCCAATTTTTGACCCCAAAACCAAGTCTGGCTTAAGGGTTAAAATTGTTTCCAGGTTGGGCTCATTACCGTTGCCAACAATTTCAATCCCATCGACTTGGTCTCCTAAATACTCAGGCAGCTCGCCATAAACAATAGTCCCTACCGGTTTAATGCCCAGGGCCAGAGATGCATCTAGAGCAGCTGTATCCAGTACTACAATGCGCTGGGGAGAGATGGGCACCTGAGTCTTCCCCTTGGCATGGTCAATGGTGCGACTAGGGCCAGCCACTGGCGATACCGTTGACCCCGATTGACAGCCAGCTAGCAGTGTGACCGCTAGCCAGCCAGCTATGGTTCGACAACGTACGTTGCGACAAAGCACATCCAACATCGACTAAAACTCTATGGAATACCCTAAATTTAGGGTAATACCAGGAGCTGCAAAGCGTCGGTCTTCAGTACCCGCTACCCGTTCTTGAGAACTCACGGGTATGTACTGATTGTTTAAAAGATTTTGCAATCCTACTGTGAGATTTCCTTTGCCTAGTTGAATGCTACTGAGCAAATCCAGGGTGATGTAGCCATCCACATCAAAGGCATCTACACCATCGTCAAAGGCGCGATCGCGACTGCCTACCCCCAGTAATTGCAGCCGATTGGTCCAACCAGGAGCGGTGTCATTCTCCAAATAAAATCCCACCTTATAGGGCTGCACCTGGATGCCGCTGAGGGCTAAAAAGTCACCGTCGTCGTTATTATCACTCTCACCTTCGTTCCAGCTAAAGTATCCCCCTAGCCGCCAGACACTGCTAGGTTGCCAGTCGAGAGTAGCTTCTACACCGTAGTTGCGCTGGGGAGCTCTGACAGTCTCGGTAAAGCCATTAGCATCTACCCGCAGATTAGTACCCAAATCTGACTCATTGTAGAATCCCGATACGCTCGCCTGTACCCTATCAAACTCAGCCCAAATGCCCAGTTCAAAATTATCCACCTGCTGGGGCTCTAATAGTACGTCGGTGCTAAGGTCAGCGTCCGATGGCACCACAAAGGCAGTGGTAATGCCAATGTCAGGGATGGAAAAACCCTGGGAAAAGTTAGCAAATAGCCCAATTTCTGGAACTGGCTTGTAGATTATTCCGGCATTAAACGACACATCATCACTGCCGTTGCTGCCACCCTCACGGTCCTGGGGGCTAAAGGCCAAGGCAGTGTCTTGAACATCGTAATTAAAATCGTCATAGCGTAACCCACCGCTCAGCTGCCACTGGTCGCTAATGTCCCAAGTGGCCTGGGCAAACAGCCCCAAGCTTTCCAAATCATATTGGGGAGTTTGGTTAGTCACTTCCACCACATCCAATGTATTCGTGGCATCAAAGGTGGCAATATCTGACACTAACACCGGACGGGCATTTTCTTCTTGACCATAGTCAGCGCCCCACAGCAGGCTAAAGCGATCGCTAACGTCGGTATCAAACTGTAGCCGTCCTCCCCACTCTGTCGAATCCAGAGAGGTTTGCCATAACAATGGGAAAAAGGCCGGTAGCCCCCGTCCTCTAAGGTCGGCAAATCGCTGCCTTAGCTCGGTGTCGCGAAAGTAAAGTTGAGCGTCCAATTGGGAACTGAGCAGTTCGGCGTGACTGTAGGTGAGATTGACAACGTGATTAATCTGCTGCGGATCTTCCTCGTAATCAACCGCACCAATCTCTATGGCTCGAGCCTTTTGCAATCCTGGAATCTGAATGATGGATGGATCGGAAATAAAATCCGTATTGTCTAAGTTTTCTCGGTAAAAACTGTAGGTCAACCCGAGCCGCTGCCGATCGTCAAAGTTGTGGCCCAGCTTAGCTAAAAAGCCCAGCCGGTCAGTATCGGCCACGCCGTTAGGGGGAATGCGATCGCCATCCGCATCAAACAAGGCATTGGTCACGTCATAGGACAGCGTGGCCCGCAAATCAGTGCGCTCATCTGAGCCCGCTGCGCCAATTTGCACACCATAGCCAAAACTATCCTCTTCCACTGATGTCAAACCAACGGAGGTACTCGCTCCAAGTTCGTAGACGACCGGTTCATCAGTGGCCGAACGGGTAATGATATTGATAATGCCCCCAGTCGCCCCATCACCATAGATGGCACTCGGTCCTCGAACAATCTCAATCCGTTCAACAATGTCAGGATCGATGGTGTTTAACTCAGTAAAAAATCCGCTGTTAGGATTCTGCGGTACACCATCGATCAAAATTAGAGCCGTGCGCCCTCGTAGTGACAGATTACGGGTACTGTTTTGCAAGGTCGGTGGTCCCAGCCCAGGAACCAATTTACCTAAAATATCAGGCAGGTTATTGGTTAACTGCCGCTGCAATTGAATATCTTCTCGGTCAATCACAGTAACCGCACGAGGCACGTCTAACACAGATTCTTCCGTACGTGTAGCCGTGACAACAATGCGCAGAGAATCGTCTTCAGTTTCGCTGTCTTCGGTCTCATCTTCACTGGACTCCTCTAGCTCAGGAGCTTGAGCCTGTTGCCAACTGTGTTCGCTATCTGACTGGTTTTGAGGGAGAATTGGCGCTCCAGCCAGGCTGGGCTGAGCAATCAGGACTGATAAAGCACTGGCTAGAAAACTATAGCCGAACAAAGTGATTGACGGATTCATGACTCTTCACACCTAATTATTTGAAGAAACGCCCTATAACAAGGACGGTTTCTATCCAGGGGACTTCAATTAAGAATTAATACCAATACTATGATGATGGCCCCCCATTCCTGAGTGAGTCATGTCTTCCATCGGGACTTTGTGTGTCTTCTAGCCGGACTTTTGAAAATGACTGGGGGGCACCTGAAATTTTCTCTTAAAGGCGGCAACAAATGAGCTGCGGCTAGCATAGCCGACACAACTAGCGGTTTCTTGAATATTGAGCTGGCCTATTTGGATCAGTTGTTTAGCTTGCTCCATGCGGTAGTTATACAAGTACCCAAAGACTGTAGTATTAAAAACTTGGCGAAATCCCTGCTTAAGTTTGCGCTCATTTAGCTGAACTTGTCGGGCTAGCTCTGCAAGAGAAGGCGGCTGCGTTACGTTGCGAATGAGAATATCTCGCGCATGGTAAATGCGATCTATATCATCGGCTGGCAACGTGCTAACTGTTGGCACTGCATTTATTTGTTCTAGCTGTAAAGCCAGTAACTCCAGCACTTTAGCTTCAAGATAAATCTGTCGGGTAAGGCCTTTAAACGGACATTGAAAGATTTGTTGGAGAATTTGTCTTTGGAGCGGAGTAATGTTACTTTGGCAGTGTAGTGTGGCCTTTTCTGGATAGTTAATGGCCTGTCTAATTTCAGTTGGCAGCCCATGAAACCAATCCCCAAACGCTTGTATAAGTTCGGGAAAAATCTGAAAGCTAACTTTTTGAATGCGCTGTTTAGCCTGATAATGCTCAATTTCAGCTGTATTGGATAGGCAATACAGGTAACTTTTACCCGCGATTTCTTCAACGGGTGCCTTTAGGCCATCATTGTCAACACTACAGCCTCCTGATAGATAAAAGCTAAGGGTAAGCGGCATTGCCTGGGGATGCTGCTGAATTTTATGGATATGGGTTTGCCGTTTTTCTAAATCTGCAATAGTCAGGTTTAACCCAGGCCGTAGCTGATGACTGCACCAATATCCCTGGCCTAGTTGGGATGGTAGCTCAAAAAAATGCTCAGAACCTTCTGTGTAGTCGGCAACTGCGCCATTTTCACGACATTCCTCTAAGATTTCGTTGACTTCGCTACCTGTTAAAACCTTGACCATCTAGACACAGCACTATAGCTCCCTGAATTTAGTATTGCACTATTAATAATAATTCTCAATACTCAACATGTCTTAGCTGACGGATGCCGGTTACGGAGGACAAAAGCATCGCTTTCTTAGGTTACCTACTTAGTCGTCCCTTCATCCCAGCAAATTCTTCAGTTGCTTATTCCCATTCAGGTAAGTTTTCCACTGCGTTTAAGAAAAAATTTGGAATCAACCTCAAGACTCTTAAATCAGGTTAACTAGGGTCTGTGGAATTTCCAAAATACCGGAAGGGCTTAAAAAAATACCGCTTGGAGCTGTTTTGTAGGTCGTTATTATCTAAATTTTTTAGCAAATCGTATCTTTAAAAGTCTGCTTGTGCAAGCTGTTGTAACCATCAGCTGAATGCTCTAGCAATTATTAGCGCAAAGAAGACACCCATGGGCTTCCAGGGGGACACCTTAAAGCTCAGCTAACAGTTCGTTTCCAAGTCAACGAAAGGACAATATTGTTTTATGAGTAGCGATTCATTGAATCAAATCGAAAATGACTCAGGCTACGTGGTCACTAATTTAGTGTCCAATAATCCCGATAACAATCCTCAGCTGCTAGATCCCTACGTTAGTTTAGGCTGGGGAATTGCTATTCGCCCTGCAGGACTGGGAGGGCACTTTTGGATCAACAATTCCGGTACCGGTACCGTGACCGAATACGTTGGCGATGTTGGTGGTGTTCCCATATATCAGGACAGTCTCAAGGTGGTAGAGGTTTCTCCCACACCATTTAATCCCTTTGAGCAGTCTGGACCAACGGGGCAGGTGTTTAACGGCTCTAGTGAGTTTGTTATTACCCAGGAACATCCCAATGGAGACATTACCGCTCCGAGCAAATTTATCTTTGTCTCCAGCGATGGAGGTATTTCTGCCTGGACCGAACGGAGAAATGATGATGGCACTGTGGACCGTCCCCTAGAGTCTGAAGTGGTGGTGGATAAACTGGGACAATCTATCTATTACGGGGCAGCGATTACTAACTTTGAAAGCGATAATCGGCTGTATGCAGTTGACTTTGGGCCCACACCAGGGATTGAAGTCTTTGATGCAAGCTTCACTGAGATTACGGACGATTTTGAGTTTATTAACCCCTTTATTGATGAAGGGTATGCTCCCTACAATATTCAGAATGTTAATGACTCCTTGTTTGTTGCCTATGCGATTCCGTCGCCGATTATTCCAGGAGATGAAGTCATTGAACCTGGCTTGGGTAGAATAGCCGAGTTTGACCTGGAGGGTAACCTGATTGCCACCTGGGAGGATGAAGGGCTGTTAAATGCTCCCTGGGGACTTGTTGCGGCCCCCGACAACTTTGGCCAGTACAGCAATATGCTGCTGGTGTCTAATTTTGGGGATGGTACCATTGTAGCCTTTGACCCCGATACCCAGGAAGCGGTTGATTATCTGCGGGATGACAACGGTGATCCGATTGTTATTGACGGTCTGTGGGGATTGGTCTTTGGAAACGGCGGCAGTTTGGGTGAAACCAATGACCTTTACTTTGCAGCGGGTAATGATATTGGCAACAATCCAGGGGATGGTGTTTTTGGTAAAGTCGAAGTTGCTACTGATGTGGATATTCCTGCACCGGGAGGCGATCAAACCTTTGAAGGGACTGGTGAAGACGATCTGCTAGTAGTTGACGGCGATAATAACACCTTCTCTCTAGGTGCTGGCAATGATATTTTGACGGCTCGTGGACTTAATCAAACGCTAACCGCTGGCGACGGTGACGATATTGTCAGTATCGGCAGTGGCATTGTTGATTTGGGTGAAGGCAATAACTTTGTGGCAGCCAGCGATGACTCTACTATCGTTACGGCCGGTACGGGTAATGACACGGTCAATCTGGTCAAAGGCGACCTTACGGCTGATGTCGGTGAGGGGGATAACCATATCACCTCTGGTGCTGGCAATGATGTGGTCACAACGGGCAGCGGTGATGATATTGTCCATGCTGGTGCTGGCAATAATATTCTCGATCTGGGTGAGGGCAACAACACGGTTAATACTATTGTTAACCAAGGCAATTTCTTATTATCCATTGGTCAAACTACCGTTTCCACCGGCAGCGGTAGCGATACCTTTAGACTGGGTGCGGGTGAGGGCATTGTCACGATTACCAACTACGATGCCAGCGATCGGTTTGAGCTAGTTGGCTTTAAGCCAGATTTTTCCGGTATTCTCGGCTTTAGTGACTTGGCCATTACCCAGGAGGGTGCAGACACTGTGATCACCCTAGCTGGAACAGAGGATGTGTTGGCTATTTTACAAAATGTGCCCGCCGACACCATTAACAGCGGTGATTTTGAACCGGGTCAAACGCTGGTAGGTGGGGATGCTGACGATACTCTTGACGCTGGCAGCGGGGATGATACCGTGGCGGGTGAATTGGGCAACGATGTGATTACAGGCGGCGGCGGTGACGATGTGCTGCGGGGCGATCGTAACTCCCGCAATGCTCAAACTGGTGAACCTGGCGGTAACGACATCATTTTTGGCGGTGACGGTAATGACCGCATCGGTGGCAAATCCGGCAATGATATTCTCAGCGGTGATGCCGGGGATGACTACATTTGGGGTGATGCCGGGGATGACATTCTGATGGGGGTGACTGGCAACGATATCCTAGTCGGTGATAACGATTCTGGCGGTCGCGGCAGCGACCTGTTTGTCTTTGGCAATGGCGATGGTACCGATACCATTCTTGATTTTGAGGTAGGCATTGACCGCATTGGCCTAGTGGAGGGTGAGCTAGTGTTTGCTGACCTTAGTCTGAGCCAGGATGGCGACAATACTTTGCTGGGTGTCACCAATACTGGTGAAACGTTGGCAGTGCTACAGAATGTTCAAACTTCTGCCCTGGGCGCAAACAGTTTTGAGATAGTGCCTGATATTTCTAATCCCAGTGCGGCCCTGGTTTTGGTTTAAACTTAGTGGCTGTGCAAAAATAAGTTCCTAGTTTTGGGGTAGATAAGTGGATGGGTGGATGGGAAGCCCAATGCATCCACTCATCTACCCGTGTGAACCACCTAACCGCCTCTCTGTCACTGCGTCCATCTGCAGTAACTCTTGGTGGGGCAGATACTGCAGACTATTGACAATTAATTGCAATAACGTAAAATTATTCATGTATATAATATCTAAATCAAAGGGCGTGATTGCTCCAATGCGATCGCATCCTTAAACCTCAGCCATTATGTCAGGCCAAGTCTTCCTTAATGATCGCGATCTTGAAGAAATGCTGACAGAGCTGCAACAGGAGCCCGAACAGCAAAACATTGGCGAACATTATCAGGCAAGTGATAGTGAAATTATATGGACTCTCGATAAACCCTTCGGTAGATGGTCTAACCAGTCATTCCATTTAAGAGATTATCTGACACTAACCTTAACCGAATGGGACTTTCACGAGAACTTTAATTTCACAATGAAAAGCCAGATGGAGCCGTTACTTGGCTTTTCATTTTCTATGTCCGGCGGGTTTACTATAAAACCATTTGGTAGAACTCAAGAAATAGTTGCCCATGCTCATGCCCGTGATACCCATATGGCCTTTTTTCAAGGCGATTTGCAGACTACGTCTGAAGTAGAGTCAGGCCAAACGGTTTCTCTGGTTCAAATAGGGATAAAGCCCGAGCTTGTTAACACTCTATCGACAGAGCTACCCGACTCATCGCAATCGTTTTTGCACCAAACATTGTCTAGTTATCGGCCCGAAAAATCATGGTTAACGATAGCGATGACTCCAGCAATGACCATTGCACTCCAACAAATTCTTCAGTGCCCTTATCAAGGGATAACAAAACAGCTTTACCTAGAAAGTAAAGCACTGGAGCTGATTACCCTACAGCTACACCAGCTGAATGAAGACCGGTCAACCGCATCCACATCGCTGAAGCTAGACGACGTCGACCGTATACATCTAGCTCGGGATATTCTGATTCGTAATCTCGACGATCCCCCCTCCCTATTGGCCCTGGCAAAGCAGGTGGGCATCAACAGTTTTAAGCTCAAGCAGGGATTTCGTGAGATTTTTAATACGACCGTATTTGGTTACCTGCATGCCTATCGCATGGAAGAAGCACGACGATTATTACAGCTGGGTGAGATGAATGTGACTCAAGTAGCTCTGTCGGTTGGTTATTCCCATCCAGGTAAATTTTCTGCTGCATTTAAGAAAAAGTTTGGCATTAGCCCAAAGAGGCTTAAGTCCTGCTAGCCAGTTTCTCCCAGTAGGGGCATTGCATGCAATGCCCCTACTGGGCTCACCTCTCTCACCGCGTCCTCAAAATACCGGAAGGGCTTAAAAAAATACCGCTTGGAGCTGTTTCGCAGGCCGTTATTGCCTAAATTTCTCAACAAGCCCTGTTTTCAAGGGTATGTGTGAGGAATACTGTAGTGCGAAAATTCATATTCAACGAACTTAGGGTGTTTAGCGCAGCTGCGTTTACCCTATTGGCAACAATATCTCCGGCGGTGGCAGAAGAAACGCTGCGAATTATTGTCACTGCCGAAAGGACGCCTGAAGATATCCAGGATGTGCCCATTAGCATTACGGCCATCACTGAGCAGGAAATTGAAGATGCGGATATTACATCGTTAGACGACGTTGCCCGCAATACACCTAACTTTACGTTTTTCCCTAGCGGCGATCGCTCCTTTGGGGTTTATAGCATTCGCGGGCTATCCAATATCTCTGCGATTTCAAATCGAGACCCGGTTGATTTTTATGTGGATGGCGTTCCCTATAATTTTGCAAATTTTATAGACTTTGATCTGCCGGATTTAGAACGGGTGGAGGTGCTGCGGGGTCCCCAGAGTGTTTTATACGGCAGAAACTCCTTGGCGGGGGCAGTTAATCTGATTACGCGCAAACCCACTGATAGCTTTGAGTTTAGCGGAACTGCCAGCTACGGTAACTATAATGACCTAGATCTACGGGCCAGTGTCAGCGGTCCCATTATCGAGGATGAACTGTTCTTTCGTCTTTCTGGCAATTATGGTTCACGGGACGGCTATCTTCGCAACACATTGTTAAACGATGGGGTGAATGAACAATCTGGTGGGAATGGTCGAGGTCAGCTGTTATGGACCCCGTCGGATAATCTAGAGGTGGCCTTAAATGCTTCATTTAATAACTATCAAGATGGGGCCAATTCCTATGTAATCCTCGACGATACTGATCCGTTTGAAACTGAGCAAGATTTTGACGGGTTTAACGACCTGGTGTCCGATGATCAATCGTTACGCATTGCCTATACCCATCCTGACTTTCGTGCTACTTCTATTACCAACCGTCGCTTTTCCAAAAATGATGTTGAATTTGACGGAGACTATACGGCCGCAGACGGGTTTGTGGTGTCGATAGACGAAATAAGTAACACCATATTTAGTCAAGAATTACGGCTACAGTCTCCCGAAACAGCAGAGCGATTTGAGTGGATATTGGGAGGATATTATGAATCAAATCAAACTGACTCAGTCAATAACGCCCTGATCAATGGCAATGATATCGCCACGTTATTTGGCCCTACATTTCCCCTCCCCCCTGGCAGTATCAATGTAGCCAATGCTGAGGCCAACAGCGACACATTTGCTGTTTTTGGGCAGGTGAGCTATCGCCCCATTGATGCGCTTACCCTGACTACGGGCCTCCGCTATGAGTCAACCAACAGCACTCTGGAACGGTTTGATCGGTCGCTGGTGATTCCCGGTGTGCCGGACACGCCTCTTATTTCTTTAGATGAGATTGAACAAAATGGGGATGAATTATTACCTCGCTTTGCGGTTGAATATCGGTTCTCACCGGATTTGATGGCCTATGGCAGTGTTACCCGAGGCTATCGCCCCTCGGGTGTCAGCTTAGGTCCCGGCGGTGAAGAATCAGCCACCTTTGATGCGGAGCGTTCCTGGAACTATGAAGTGGGTCTAAAATCCTCCTGGCTAGAGGATCGGCTGGCGGTTAATCTCGCCCTGTTTCATACGCCAGTGGATAATTTTCAGATACTACAGTTTGATCTAGTCGGCAACTCCTTTACGGACAATGCCGATGTCAGCATTACGGGCCTTGAGTTAGAGGCTAGGGCCACTCCGTTGCCAGGGTTTGATATTGTTGCGGGTCTGGGTTTGACCGATGCGGAGTTTACTAATTTTACCAATCCCTTTACGGGAGAGGATGCGGAGGGCAATAATCTGCAGTTTGCCCCGGATGTTACCTATAATCTTGCCCTCCAGTATCGCAGTCCCCAGGGACTATTTGGGCGGTTGGAACTGCAAGGGTTGGGCACTACGTTTTTTGACGATGCCAATACCTTAAAGCAAGAGCCCTACGCTATTTTTAATGCCCGCCTGGGCTATGAGTTTGACAACACTGGCATCTATCTGTTTGGCAACAATCTTTTTAACAAAGAGTATGTCACTCAGGCCTATGCGTTTCCTCCTTTTGGTGCGATCGCATCCTATGGGAGTCCGGCGAATTATGGGGTGCAGGTGAGGACGCGGTTTTGAGGGGGTACTGGGGAGAGGGGGCGACTATAGACCATTCATTGGCATATGGGTTGCTTAATGGGACCAACAATCTTAGCTAGATTACTAGCATAGTCAAGTAGCTGCCTATCCTGCCACCGTTTTCCGATTAGCTGTATGCCTATGGGCAAGTCATTTGTACCATAGCCAATGGGAATGACTACCACCGGGTGCCCCGTCAGGCTAGCAAGAATTGAATAGGAAATACCCCATACCCAGTAGGGTAATGTGCCATCGTCAACCTTGATATGTGGTCCCAACAGAGGATGAATGGTTTTAATATGCTCAAATGCGGGACCAGGTGCTACTGGGCAAATAAAGGCGTCGTAGGTCTGCATAAACTGGTCAAATTCTCTGATAAAGGTATCTCTCACCGATAAACATTGCAAATAGTCTGCCATGCTGAGAGCTGTTGCCCCCTTTGCAAACCCCTTAAGAAAAGGTTCGCTAGCAGGTTTTCTATTGAGCACTACACCGATTAGAAGCCGCATCAACCTATTCTGAAGTGCTCCAGATTCAATCCCCAACAGATTGCCGCAGGTATAGGTAGCAGACTGAAAATCTAGGGGTGGCAGTTTGTGAAACGTAGTATGTCCTGCCTGGCAAAGATCGTTGATAAACGCTTTTATAGCTGCTTTGGTATCAGCACTAGTGGGAACATCAGGAAGCTGATCTATCCATGCAATCTGCAGGCTGTTATCAGTCTGTGTGATCGGTGACTCATAAACAGGAGGCACCTCCGGTGATAGCCTATCAGGCCCTTCAACACTGTCTAAACATAGCTTTAAATCATCTACGGTTCGAGAGAGAAAACCTGGGGAACAGAGAAATCTTAGAATTCTTGGGTCCTGTCGTTTACCCAGAATAAGACCTGCCGTCGATACCCTACCCTGGGTGGGTCTAAACCCAAATATTCCGCAAAAATGAGCAGGCAGTCTTACAGAACCGAACAAATCGCTGCCGATTTCTAATGGTGAGAGGCCAGAAGACACTGCCGCTGCGCCTCCGCCTGTGCTGCCACCGGTTGTTCTAGAGGTATCCCAGGGATTATTGGCACGCCCAAAGTGGGCACTGTCTGTTTGGATATCTTGAGATAAAACGGGTAAATTTGTTTTCCCTAGAATAATGCAGCCTGCGTTTAACAGTCGGTCTACTATAGTGGCGTTTTTATTGGGAATAAAGTCCTTGTAATCGTTACAATTGCAGGTGGTTTTGATGCCAGCTGTTTTATAGCTGTCTTTAACGGTGATAGGAACACCGTGTAAAGGTCCCCACAGTTCTCCTTTAGAAATTGCCCGATCTGCAGCGACAGCTCTCTCCCTAGCTCCGTTTTGGTTAATAGTTACAACCGCATTAAGGGTGCTGTTAAGGGAGTTAATCCTATGGATAAAACTATTGACTATGTCCAAGGATGAAATATCTTTGGCGCGAATCTTTTTAGCGATTTTTTCTGCCGACCAATAAAATACATCCATAGCCCAGCTGTCGTATTGAATTATCTCCGTGTGACTTTTACTTTAACCTTATCCAAGTAGAACTTTATGGGGTCATTATTTGGATTTAGGGACTTGCCAGTAAATGATAGTCCCCCCCATGTCCTTACCTAATCTTGACACTGCACCAGACTATTGACAATCAATCTCAATAACGTAAAATCATTTGTGTAATATGCAGGTCTTGGGGCTTAGCTGATCGCGTGCGATCGCACCCTCCAAACATCAATTGCCATGGCAGGTCAAGTTTTCCTTACCGATCACGATCTTGAAGACATGCTGGCAGAACTGCAGCAGGAGTCTGAGCAGCAAGAAAACAGCACAAATTATCAGGCAAATGATTTTGAGACCGCATGGACTCTCCATCCATCCTTTGGCAGATGGTCTAATCATTCGTTTTATCTAAGAGATTATCTCACCCTGACCTTAGCCGAATGGGACTTTCAAGAGAACGTTGATTTCAAAGTAAACACCCAGATGGCACCATCATTTGGGTTTAACTTTTGTATGTCCGGTGGGTTTATTGTTAAACCATCTGGTAAATCACAAGAGTTTGTGGCCCATAGCCATGATGCGCATATTGGCTTTTTTCAAGGCGATGTGCAATCCACGTCCAAAATAGATTCGGGTCAAACGGTGTCTCTCGTTCAAGTAGGCGTGGCAGCCGAACTGGTTAAAACCCTATTGGCGGACGCCCCATCACAATCGGTTTTCCACCAAAGGTTTTCCACCGACCAAACCGGGTTTCAATGGCTCACTAGAGAGATAACTCCAGCCATGACCATTGCTCTCCAGCAAATTCTTCAATGTCCCTATCAGGGGATAACCAAACAGCTCTATTTAGAAAGTAAGGCTCTAGAGCTGATTACCCTGCAGCTGAGTCGGCCTAAAGAGCGATTTGCCGCACCTAAGCCACTTAATCTGGACGAGATTGATCGCATTTATCTGGCGCGGGATATCCTGATTCGCAATATGGATAATCCCCCCTCCCTAATGGTTCTGGCTAAGCAGGCGGGCATTAACAGTTTTAAGCTCAAGCAGGGGTTTCGTCAGGTTTTTAATACAACCGTATTTGGCTACCTGCATGCCTATCGGATGGAAGAAGCACAACGGTTGTTAAGACTAGGGGATCTCAGTGTGACTCAGGTAGCTCAAACCGTTGGCTACACTCATCCAGGTAAGTTTGCCGCTGCGTTTAAGAAAAAATTTAGAATTAACCCACAGGCTTTCAAATTGAGGTAATTAAAACATTTGAAGGCTTGAAAATACCTGGAGGGCTAAAAAAAAATCCCGTCTGGAGCTGCGTTTCTAGTCATTATTACGTAGAGTTCTCAACAACCCCGACTTTCAAGGGGATGTGTGAGGAATACAGTCGTGCAAAAATTTATGGTCAACAAGCTTAGGGCGTTTGGCGTAGCCGCGTTTACCCTGTTGGCAACAATGCCACCGGCGATGGCGGAGGAAACCCTGCGAATTATTGTTACTGCTGAAAGGACGCCTGAAGATGTCCAGAATGTACCCATCAGCATCACGGCCATCACTGAGCAGGAAATCGAAGATGCGGACATTACATCGTTAGAAGATATTGCTCGCAATACCCCGAACTTTTCGTTTTTTTCCAGCGGTGATCGCTCCTTTAGTCTTTTTAGTATTCGAGGACTGTCCAATGCATCTGTAATTCCCAATCGAGATCCGGTTGACTTTTATGTGGACGGCATTCCCTATAATTTTCCTGCCTTTGTCAATATTGATCTGCCTGACTTAGAGCGGGTGGAGGTGCTGCGGGGTCCCCAAAGTGTTTTATATGGCAGAAATGCCCTGGCAGGGGCGGTCAATTTGATTACGCGTAAACCCACCGATAGCTTTGAGGTGAATGGAGCCGCTAGCTACGGTAGCTACAATGATCTGGATTTAAGGGCCAGCGTCAGTGGCCCCATCATCGAGGATGAACTGTTCTTTCGTCTTGCTGGCAACTACGGTTCACGGGACGGCTATGTCCGCAATACGCTATTAGACGATGGGGTGAATGAACAATCTGGCGGTAGCGGTCGAGGCAAGCTGTTATGGACCCCGTCGGATAATTTAGAGGTGGCGTTAAATGCCTCATTTGATGACCATCGAGATGGGGCAGGTGCCTACGTCATTTTGGATTCTGACCCGTTTGAGACCGAGCAAGATGTTGATGGCTTTAGCGATCTGGTCTCCAATGCCCAAGGGTTACGCGTCGCCTATACCCATCCCGACTTTCGGTTTACCTCTACCACCAGCCGTCGCTTTTCTAGCAACGATTTGGAAACTGACGGCGACTATAGCGCTTTAGATGCAGCTGTGCGGGTGATAGACAAACTGAGCAACACCATAGTTAGTCAAGAACTGCGGCTACAGTCCCCTGAAACTGCTGAACAATTTGAGTGGATAGTCGGGGGATATTATGAAAATAGCCAATTTGACTCAGAGGGTAACGGCTTGCGCTATGGCAATGACGTTGCTGCCCTCTTTGGTCCCACATTTCCTTTGCCCCCTGGTAGCCTCAGCTTAGCCAACAGTGAGGCCAACAACGACACATTTGCTGTGTTTGGCCAGGTCAGCTATCGGCCCATTGATGCCCTCACCCTGACCACAGGCCTGCGCTACGAGTCGACTAACAGTACCCTGGAAGAATTTGAGCGGACTATCATCATTCCTGGCCTGCCGGATACACCGCTGCTCTCCCTAAGCGACATTGACCAAGATGGCGATGAGCTACTGCCGCGCTTTACGGTTGAATATCGCTTTTCGCCAGACCTGATGGCCTATGGCAGCATTACCCGAGGCTATCGTCCGCCAGGGGTTAATTTTGGTGCCGGTAGCGAGGAGTCGGCCACCTATGATGCAGAACGTTCCTGGAACTATGAAGTGGGTCTAAAATCTTCCTGGTTAGACGATCGTTTGGCGGTTAATCTTGCGCTGTTTCATACTCCGGTGGATGATTTTCAGGTACTACAGTTTGATCTAATCGGAAACTCCTTTACGGACAATGCCGATGTAAGTATTACGGGATTTGAGCTGGAGGCCAGGGCCACTCCTGTGCCAGGGTTTGATATTGTTGCTGGCTTAGGTCTAATCGATGCTGAATTTACTAATTTTACCAATCCCTTTACGGGAGCCGATGCGGAAGGAAATAATCTGCAGTTTGCTCCAGATGTTACTTATAATCTTGCCCTCCAGTATCGCAGTCCCCAGGGCCTGTTTGGACGGTTAGAACTGCAGGGACTCGGAACTACATTTTTTGACGATGCCAATACCCTAAAACAAGATCCCTATGCTATTTTCAATGCTCGTCTAGGTTATGAGTTTGACAACACTGGCATCTATCTCTTTGGCAACAATATTTTTGATAAAGAGTATATTAACCAGGCCTTTCCCCTGCCGCCTAGTGCGATCTCATCCTATGGGATGCCAGCGACGTACGGGGTGCAGGTGAGGGCTCGATTTTAAAGAAAAAGAGGGAGAGGGGGTGACGCGGTGACGTTACAAAAGATTGAGTGACGGTCTGTCATTTCTGTAGGTCTTCGCTACGATAGTGTTTAGTTTCTTGAGAAAGAGTTTTAGTTAGCATCTAGTCCTATATCTAGAGCTAAATACCAACTTTCCCCGTGTCTCCTTTCCCCTCTTTTTAAGAAAAAGTTTGGCATTAACCTAAAGACCCTGAAATTGGCTAATTAGAAGATTTAGAATTCTAAAAATACCAGAAGGGCCTTAAAGAATACCGCTTGGAGCTGTTTTATACGTCATTATTATTTAAACTTTCTAACAAGCCTTGAGTCCAGAGGGGCGGTGCGTAATTTATCACTGGCATTTTTATGAAAAATCGCCCTTTTCCTAAACCGCCAATGGGACTCTGGAGCATCATGGCTCCTGTTAAGGGTAGGATTGCAATCGCAATTCTCCTTGCAGCTCTAAGTTCTCTCACCGGTCTTGGGGCACTCCTCGCTGTTCCGCCCATTACGGCTAATCTGCTTTCTAGTTCACCACAGCCTGGGATGATTTGGCGCTGGTTTATCGCTGCATTGGGGTTGATTGTTGTTGCCTTCACCTCACGGCTGTTTGCATTTTATACCTCTCATATGGCGGCGTTTAAGCTGGAGGTAATTCTACGCACAGCCCTGACAGAACATTTGGCCCGTGTTCCCCTGGGCTATGTGATTACGACAGGGTCAGGGGCAATCAAAAAACTGGTGCAGGATGATGTTAAATCGCTCCATGCGTTTGTCGCCGATAGTACGCCTCTGATCGGCCAGGCCTACACAGTTCCTTTGGTGGCGCTGGTGGCCATGTTTGTAGCCGACTGGCGTTTAGGGTTGGTTACCCTGGCAATGTTGCCCGTGGGAATGATTTTTGTGCGTCTGGCCCTAAAAGACTATGCCCAGCAGCGAGATGCTTATAATCGCGCTAATGAGGTCATCAATGGGGTGATTATTGAGTTTGTACAAGGGATGCAGGTGGTGCGCACCTTTGATGATGGCAGCAGTTCCTTTGCTCGCTTTCAACAGGCCCTGGATGATTTCACCCATAATCTGCAGGCATGGAATCGAAAAACAAAAACATCTGGTAGCTTAGGCGCACTGTGGTTTGAGCCCCTGCCTACGCTAATCATTGTTTTAGCGGCGGGCACAGGATTTATGGTGCAGAATACGCTAACATTTCCACGATTGTTAGTGTTTTTGTTGTTAGCCCCGCGACTATGTGGAGCATTTAGGCCCATCTTTACCCTGTCCTATTTTATCAATCAGGCTAATGCCGGAGCGTTACGCATTGGCTCAGTCCTTGCAGAACCCACGCTCCCCCAGCCGCATCAGCCGCAACAACCTCAGAATGCTTTGATTGTCTTAAACAATGTCACATTTGCCTACGACGACAATCGCCCGGCTCTACAAAATGTGTCGCTGACCATACCTGCGGGCACGGTCACGGCTCTGGTGGGACCCTCCGGCGCAGGCAAAACTACCCTGGCCCGACTGATTCCGCGATTTTGGGATGTGACCACAGGCGCGATTGAAATTGGCGGTGTTGACGTCCGTCAGATGACGTCTGACACACTGATGTCCTGGGTGTCGTTTGTTTTTCAAGATACATTTTTACTACACGACACCATCTACAACAATATTAAATTGGGCAGACCTGATGCCACCCGCACTGAGGTGGAAACAGCGGCCCGCGCTGCCCAGGCCCATGACTTTATTCTTTCATTATCCCAGGGGTATGACACCATTGCCGGAGAGCGGGGCGCACGACTGTCCGGTGGTCAACGCCAGCGCATCACCATTGCCCGTGCCATCTTACAAGACACCCCCATTGTGGTGTTAGACGAGGCTACCGCCTTTGCCGATCCTGAAAATGAGGCCTTGATTCAACAAGCTATTGCGGCCCTCACCCAGGACAAAACCTTAATCGTGGTGGCCCATCGTTTGGCCACCATCATGACAGCCGATCAAATTGCCGTTCTCGATCGGGGACAGCTAGTAGAATTGGGGCAACACAATCAGTTAGTGACCGCTAATGGCTTATACGCCAGACTCTGGTCGTACCATCAAACCGCTCAAAATTGGCAAGTAAGAGGTCAATCATGGACACCCTCACTCTCAAAATCATCTTCGTAGTTGGCATTGTGCTGTCAGGGTTTATTCGTAAACCTTATCAAAAAAAGATTAAGCAAAATACCATCGTTGACAATCGTAAAACACCCCTAGAAAATGGCCTGCTAAACTTTGTCACTCTAGGTATGATAATTTTACCCCTAATTTATCTGGTAACACCGCTGCTTAATTTTGCTAATTATTCGCTACCGGTGTGGGCAAATGTGTTGGGGATTGTGGTGTTTGCGATCTCACTTTACCTGTTTTGGCGCTCTCATCACGATCTCGGCACCAACTGGTCCCCTACCTTACAGGTGCGAGCAGACCATACGCTGATTACCAACGGCATTTACCAAAGCATTCGCCATCCCATGTATACATCTATTTGGCTGTGGACCATTGCCCAAGCGCTGTTGTTAACCAATTGGATTGCTGGTCTTTCAGGAGTCATTACCTTTGGTACCCTATATTTTCTCCGGGTAGATAATGAGGAGAAAATGATGGCAGAGCAATTTGGTGAACAATATCAAGCATATCGACAGAAAACGAAGCGGCTAGTTCCCTTTCTTTTTTGATTAATCTCTACTTCCCAACAATGTACAGACGTTGCATGCAACGTCTCGCCCCCTTCATGCTCAAAACCTACTCTCACATGATGGCCGTCGCCGGTCCTTACAAATCGCAGCTGCAAAAGACGCTTCGTTTATCCACCATTGCTTCTGTTCTTCAAGGCATTATTTTCGCCCTGTTCTTTCCGCTACTTTCTGCATTGATAGCGCAACCTATCAACACTCAGCGGGTATGGATGCTACTGGTGATTTTTGGATTGCTTATTCTGATCGAAGGCTGTATCCGTTGGCAAGAGCTGAACTTTGGCTGGATCACCGCTGGAGAGGTAGCCCATGACACCCGGTTGCGCCTGGCAAAACAGCTGAGAAAAATGCCGTTGCAGGAACTAAACCGGCGGCGAGCAGGAGACCTCAATGTGGTGATGAGTGGCAATGTTAGCGAGTGTGTCATGTGGATTGGTAGTCTGAGTACCCTGGTGATTCAAACTGTTATAACGCCGCTGGTGGTTGTGGTCGTCACGCTGTTTGTCGATTGGCGACTGGCACTGGCGTTGTTGATAAGCTTTCCTTTAGCAGTGCCTATCTATCGCTATATGCGAACTCTGAGTAAGAGAGGGTTAAGGGTTGTCTCAGCGGCGGATGCGGAGACGGCCTCTCGGGTGGTGGAATATGCCCAGGGGTTGCCGGTACTGCGGGCAACCAACCAGGTGGGGATGAGATCGCAACACTTACAAACGGCCCTGGCGCATCAGCGACAGGTACAGGTTAAGGGCCAACGGTTAGCCACTCTCCCCTTGATGACCATAGCAACCCTGGTGGAAGTGGGTCTGATGGTGGTGATTGGCTTGGGTGTTTTGTTTATTTTGCAGGGTAGTCTTTCTGTGGCTGCCCTGTTTGCCCTGGTGGTAATTGCCATGCGGTTTAGCGAACCCCTATCGTTGCTCACCGCCTTTGCGGGGGTGTTTGATCTGATGGAAATTGCCCTGGAGCGGATCGAAACGGTGATGACAATTCCACCTTTACCATTGCAGGAACCCTCAGCTCAGCTGACGCGTTTTGATATTGAATTTGATCGGGTTTTCTTTCGCTATGCTGAACAAACTGAATGGGCCTTGCGGGATGTGTCGTTTCAGCTGCCGGTGCGATCTCTAACGGCCCTGGTGGGTCCCTCGGGCAGTGGCAAAACTACGATTACGCGCTTAATTAGTCGCTTTGCTGATGTTCAGAATGGTGCAATTCGCATTGGCGATGTTGACCTACGACAAATACAACCGACTGATCTAATGCGGTGTATCTCGGTGGTATTTCAGGATGTGTATTTGTTTGACGATACGATTCTCAACAACATTCGTATGGCTAAACCGGAGGCAACGGATACTGAAGTAGAGGCAGCTGCCCGTGCGGCTAACTGTCACGAGTTTATTACTCGATTAGCCTATGGATATAACACTCGTATTGGTGAAATTGGCGGGACCCTATCGGGTGGGGAACGTCAGCGGATTTCTATTGCCCGCGCGATTCTCAAAGATGCCCCCATTGTTTTGTTGGATGAGCCGACATCAGCATTGGATACGGAAAGTGAAGTGGCGGTGCAGGCTGCCATCAATCGACTGGTAGAGAATAAAACAGTGATTGTAATTGCCCATCGACTTTCAACGGTGGTTGGGGCGGATTTAATTCTTGTTTTAACTGATGGTCAGGTGGTTGAGCGTGGAACCCACCAGGAACTATTAGAGCAACAAGGGCGCTATGCAGCCATGTGGGCTGTGCAACAACAGTCTCAGGGATGGCGAATTACGGCTTAAATTCATAGCCTAAACCGGGTTCAAATTTCGCTGTTGCTGATTTGGAGGATAAACCAATCTGCTAACGATACAATAAGTGGGTATGCTCAATTATTTGTAAGACCTAGCAAATGATTAGAATGTAGGAGTCAGGAGGTAGAAGGCTTCTATATTCTGACTCCTACATTCTCAGGACAACCTTTTAGCGTCTCACATTTGATTAGGACCACCTACTTACATCAGAATTTCCTAAATAAAATTATACCGAGGATTAGTAACGCCCAATTTTCTTATCAGTTCCTAAGGTTTGAGCGATAATTCCCCTTTTTATATACTCAACTAGGAGAAACCATCATGGTATTCGAATCTGATCTCTCTAACGGTCTTAACTCTGAGCGCACTATGCTAAACACCTCCATTGCCGTTATGCGCATTATGCTGGGAGTATTCTTTATTCTCTCGGGGATTGCCAACTATCTGCACTTTAATGCCGACAACGGTTTTTTTCAGACCATTACCGAGAGCAAACTGCGTCTCTGGGGTTGGGGGTTTGAAGGGGTGGGGCCCCTACCTGCAATTATTGCCCTACCCTATGCCTATTTGTTGCCTGGAGCAGAGATGATAGCTGGCGTGCTGATGATTGTTAATCGCTGGGTGCGATGGGCCGGTATTGTCCTTATGCTGATGTTGTTTAGTTTCATCATAGCGTTTGGCCTGATTGGTTCTAATGGCCTGATTCCAAGTAATCAAGCCAACTGGGACAAGAACACATTTATGCTGGTAGGGGCTTGGATTTGTGCGGCTTATGACCAGTATCAGGTGAGTCGTCGGAAAAAGGCAGAACAGATGTAGAAACGAGGGGCTATCGGAAAGCGCTGGATCAGCAACAACGCTGTTTTATAGCTCGTTGGTGTCATCATTTCTTTCCTCAGGTGGGTAATAAAGCTCATCTCGCAATTGCCACTTTGTTAGCTGTTGCACGTAAGCATGGGTACTAAGTCCTAATTGCCGAGCAGTTTGAGCAACCTCGCGGTAGTTCATGCCTAAGTGTTCGCATAATTCCCGTTGGCGTAATCCTTTAGAGGGGTGATGTGACTTTGGCTGATTCGATTTGGGCATATTACAATGGTTCTAGAATTAAGTATGTGGTCCTAATCAAATGTGAGACGCTAAAAGGTTGTCCTGAGAATGTAGGAGTCAGAATATAGAAGCCTTCTACCTCCTGACTCCTACATTCTAATCATTTGCTAGGTCTTACAAATAATTG
>JBCCXQ010000061.1:0-21898 GCA_039191365.1 Cyanobacteria bacterium P01_F01_bin.13
CCACCTTTTTACCCCCGAGGAACCTGCCTACTATCAGCTGTTGGGTATTTTTTATCCCACCATACCCAGTTCTCATACGCAGCTTGAAGAGCTCTTTTCGGAGGGTAAGATCGAGTATACAGACATTGGTATTGTTACCCGCGAAAAAGGTGATAAAACCTTTATAAAAGCGATGTTTGATGGGAGTCCAGCGGTCAAGGCTGGTCTAAAAGTGGGGGACCAAATTATTAGTGTTGAAGGCCAACCATTTCATCCGATTCAGTCTTTTTTAGGCAAAGCTGGTCAGCCGGTTAGTATGCGGATACAGCCTTCGCCCAAAGTCAGTAGTCAAAAAGAGACTACGGTCACTCCTCAGCTGTATGACGGCATCACCATGTTTTTGGAGGTGATGGACAACAGCGTGGATGTGATCAAGAAGTCAGGGAAACACATTGGCTATATTCATATGTGGTCCTATGGGGGAGACCAGTATCAGCAAAAGCTAGAGAATGAACTGGTATATGGTCGCTTAAGGGATGCTGATGCACTTGTTCTAGATCTAAGGGATGGCTGGGGTGGAAGGCCGTTGAGGGCTTTGAATATTTTCACGGCGAGGGGACCCAGCATGACCAGCATTGGTCGCGATCGCACCTACTTTACGTACCATAGCCAATGGAAAAAGCCCGTAGTAATGTTGATAAATAACGGTAGCCGCAGCGCTAAAGAGATTTTGGCCTACGGATTTCAACAATATGGTATTGGCCCTGTGGTGGGTACGCCTACCGCAGGTGCTGTCACGGCTGGACGAGCATTTATTATGCCCGACAACAGTTTGTTATATGTAGCCATAGCAGATGTCTATGTGGATGATACCGTGCGGTTAGAAGGGGTGGGGGTGACGCCGGATGTAGTCGTCCCGGCTCCGATAGAGTATGCCCAGGGGGCAGATCCTCAAAAAGAACGTGGGGTTGCGATCGCCCTAGAGCTGCTGGATGCCCCATCAATCCAAGAGGAACCGTAAACACGATTGGACTTTGGTAGGTAAAGTCCAATCGCGTCGGTTGCTACGGGGGTAATTCCTAAGCCACATTCAAATTAACCACTAATCCATGTCTCGATAGATAATTTTCGAACTTATGGATATCGATGGAACCACTTTGATCTGAATCTAAAATGGCAAACAGTTGTTCAGCGACATAGGGGCGGATATCTTCGGCATTTTGCTGTCCAGTGGTTTTATCCTCTATAAATCGCAGTAGTTCAACCAGTTCAGCCTTATCCAATGCTCGATTATTATCTATATCGAAATGTTGAAACAGCTGATGGGCATCTTCAGCGGTGACCCGTGAAGAGCGCAGGGCTTCTCTCAACATTTGTCGAGTAAACACATTCATAAAAAAGAGCTGTTCTATAAGCGGTAGGAAGAAAAATCCAAAGGCAGCCCAGAACACGGCATACTGCAATATGGGATGATCCTTCATAACACTGGCTCCGCTTAGCAATGATGCCCAAAGAAAGAAGTTGGGGGTGACTAGCAACAAATAGGCATCCTGAGCTTCGGCTTTGTTGGACCAATTTTTAGGGAGTAAAATCGCTAGAGCCGCCAGTCCTCGCATCAATAGCAAACTAAATAGAGCAATGCCCAACTGTTGTAAACAGGCCAGAGAGCTTTTAGCGTCAGCCCCTAGAAATACGTCTGAAATCAAGTGGGCAGGGGTGAACTGTAGGCCCGCAGAAAACGCCATCATCGCCCCTGCAAAAATCCCAATAAATTTCCAATTTTTACTATGGTGATTGGACTCCACAGGAGATTTGGTGCGCCACAGCTGCGCTACCATCCCCGGAACCACCAGACCAAACACCAGGATAATATAGAAAACTTCTAAGCTGGATGGACTAATCGGCAGCATCACCACCGATAGCAAACTGACCAAAGCTACAGAGACAAAAATAGATAGGGCTTTTGAGAGCACAGCCGATGGATACAGATTGCCTCCCCACAGGATTGACATCACAGGAGTGGATAGGGCCGGTGGCACCATCCAGAATAGAATCCATAGCACTTTGTAGAGATCGTCCGGTCCTTGATAAACCCAGCCCGATAACAACAAGGCGATCCCTCCACCCCAGCGCAGTAGCATCCAACCATTGACCACAGTTGTTACGGTTTTTGAGATTTTACGACGGCTGGCTCTGAGATCAATATCTAGATAGGCATAAAATGTAGAAACGGCCAGACAGGTGAGAATGATGCCAGCAAATAGGGTAGCTGGGATGGTCAGCTGATCGGTCGGTGTGGTTGCGATCGCACTCATCGCAGATTTAATAACCACACCTGCAATAAAGGCCACTGCACTGAGGCCAATTCCCCACATGGTTGCCAGGTCATTTACCTTTTTGCGGAGTGAGGCAGCCCCGCTAGATTCTTTGTGCTGGAAATTGACCAATGCCTCTCGGCTGAGGGCTTTGCCATTAGGTAGTTTGAGGTGATGGTACTTAGTGGCAGGTAGACCGCTCAGGTATAGCGCCAGCGGTTCTAACACATACTGATGGCACACCACCAAAACATTCTCCCCACGCTCTAGCCGAGGAACAATCTCATCCTCATAAAACTGGGCAACCCGATCGTACACCTGTTGAATGCTTTCACCAGACGGGGGTGTTTCATTGTGGGAATGCAGGAGTTCTTCAAAGCCGTCATAACCCAGAGCAAGACGTAGCAAATTCTTATTGCGTTGGGCAAAAATGCCAAAGGACTTTTCACTAATGCGATGATCAATTTGGGGTTCAATGTCAGGAGATTTAAGGGCTCCACTCATCGCCAGAGCGATATCACAGGTTTGTCGAGCACGTTTTAAGTGAGAAACATAGACAGCGTCAAATATAACGCCTTTCTTTTTAATATCATACCCCGCCTGTCGAGCCTGCATCTTACCGAATGTGGTCAGCTCAACATCGAGTACCCCAGCAAAGATATTGCGTTCATTGCTGGTACTCTCTCCATGGCGAACAAAGTAGACAGTTCCTTGGCGGACGCTGGCTACAGGTTTGGCATAGGGAGAGATTGGTGTAAGAGTTGCTGCTGGCCCAGACGCGGTTGGGATCTGTGTAGTTGAAACCATTTGTCTTTTGTATTTATTAGAGTGGGCATTGAACAACTCGTGGAATAACTACAGGTAACGAGAAGACCGCTGCTAACTATGTCGTTTCAGCGCGGCTTACATTGCTTAATGTCAGATGACCAGCTGAGAAAACCATGGCGGCTAACTGAACAAACACTGATACTTTTCTGAGAAAAGCCAAAGAAATTTAATTTGAGTAGAGAAAATTTTGCAAGCTGTCCTGAGAGCTACTGCGTAGCAAAGGGGTAAATCAAATTGTCAAGCTTCCCCATCTTCGGAAGGCAATGCCAATGATTCAGCGCTTTCTAGTTCTACGCGCCGGCATGCAAAATACTTTACGTCTTCCATCCCCTGCGTTACCTTTCCCATAGACACCTAATCAGACACCTAACCTTCGCTTTCACATGTACAACCGGCGTCGCTTTCTTCTCCTTAGTAGTCTGGCCCTCGGAGCCTGCTCAGCCCAGCCCATCGCTCAAACCATCACCAAGGCTGACACCCCAGTGCCGTCAGCTCCCACTGCGCCTCCAGCTCCCAAGCGCCATCCCAATTTTGGCAAAGCCATTGGTCCTGCCGAACTCTTTGCTCCCAAACGCGGCGATGTGCGTGCAGTGGTGATTAGCGACCTGAATGCCCGCTACGGCTCCGTTGACTACCGCCGCGAGGTGATGAAGGGCATCTCTATCCTGCCCCAGTGGGAGCCAGATATTGTTCTTTGCGTCGGCGATATGGTGGCCGGTCAAAGTACTTCCCTAAATACCGCTGAAGTTGAGGCCATGTGGGAAGGATTTGATAACCTGATTCTGACACCGATTCGAGCAGCCAATATTCCCTACGCGCTGACTATTGGCAATCACGATGCGTCCAGCCAGACCTACGAGGATGGCAGCTATATTTACACCATCGATCGGCAGGTGACCAGTCGCTACTGGCAGGCGCACCAAAATGATTTGGACCTGCAGTATGTCGACACGGGTGATTTTCCCTATTACTACAGCTTTAAGCAAAACGATATTTTCTATATCGTGTGGGATGCCTCGTCAGCGAATGTGCCTGCTGACCAAGTCGCCTGGGCTGATCAGCAGCTTAGTAGTGCGGCCGCTCAAGAATCGAAGTTCCGCATCGCCATTGGTCATTTGCCCCTGTATGCCATTGCCCAAGGTCGCGATCGCTACGGTGAATTCCTCAACGATTCTGACCAGCTTCAGGCGGTGTTAGAGCGCCACCATGTCCACACCTACATGAGTGGTCACCACCATGCCTATTACCCAGGCTATACCGGAAACCTGCAGCTGCTTCACTGCGGTGCCCTGGGTAGTGGTCCCCGCACCTGGTTATATCGCACTGATGTGGCCATGCAAACCATGACGGTCTTAGACTTTTTCTTTGATACTGGGGAGACCGTTTATACCACCTACAACATGAACAGTATGGAGCTAGTGGATACTCAAAACCTGCCAAGACAGATCGTTGGCCCCACTGGTCGTGTACTAAGAAACGACATTACTTTATCTGACTTGACACCTGAGGAGCAGGGCCAGGCCTACGTTCGAAGTGAAAACTAAGTACTTTCTCGGATCACCCTGTCGTTTTTGTGTCATGGAGTGACAACTAAATTGATACTGAATTCGCTGCTAAATCACGTATAAGGAAAAGTTGTGGCAATAATTTGTCTCTAAAGACAAATTATTCGTAATTTATGCCCTCTATGGTGGTTAAGCAGATTCTTGCATGGCAGATCCCCGAAAATGTACCTGAGCGGCCAGCAGAATTAGCCCTCGGAGCAGTTGTTCACCTAACCATCGAGTTCGATGGGCATGGTTATCGTTTGCTGGCCGTCGAACTCAACGGGGACTATACCCTGAGCGCATGGCATCCTTCATTAAAGGTGGCTGAACAAAGCGCTGCCCAGCTATTTGGCCCTAGATCAAAGGATTGGGAAACAGTAGGAATGTCATAGCACATCCTCTGTAGGGGCGTTCCATGCAACGCCACCTCACATGCAACGCCACCTCACATGCAACGCCTCTACATTTTACGCAAACCCAGACAACGCTGCCGAAGACGTCCGCGCTGGATCGAGCTTAAATACGACCGTTGCCAATGGCGGCAGGGTTAAATCTAACGAATAAGGTCGATTATGGTAGGACCAGTCATCGGACCATTTACCCCCGAGATTGCCCATGTTGCTACCGCCAAATTCGCGGGAGTCGCTGTTGAAGATTTCACGATAGTAGCCCTTGGCAGGCACCCCTACACGGTAGTGACTATGGGGCTGTGGGGTAAAGTTGCAGACGGTAACAATAAAATCATCATTGTCTTTGGCCCGACGAATAAAGGCCACAACACTATGTCTATTGTCGCTACAGTCAATCCACTCAAACCCTTGCTGGTCAAAGTCTTGAGTGTAGAGGGCTGGCTCACTCCGATAGGTAGCGTTGAGCTTCTCCATAAAGGTCTTTTGCTTTTGGTGGGACTGGTATTGCAACAAGTGCCATTCCAGATCGCCCCATACATTCCACTCGCTCCACTGGCCAAACTCCATCCCCATGAACAGGGTTTTCTTACCGGGATGCATAAACATGTAGGTATAGAGGCAGCGCATGTTGGCGTACTTCTGCCACTCGTCACCGGGCATTTTGCCAATCATGTTGCTCTTGCCGTGCACCACCTCATCATGGGACAGGGCTAGCATAAAGTTCTCGCTAAAGGCGTACCAAATGCTAAAGGTGACGTTGTTTTGATGGAACTGACGGAACCAGGGATCCATGCTGAAATAGTCCAGCATGTCATGCATCCATCCCATATTCCACTTGAGGTTAAAGCCTAGACCGCCGACATAGGTGGGCCAGGACACCATGGGCCAGGATGTGGATTCTTCAGCAATGGAGAGAATTCCAGGATAGTAGCTAAAGAGCAGATGGTTGACCTGGCGCAAACAGTCAGCCGCTTCAATGTTTTCACGACCGCCATAGTCATTGGCGACCCACTCACCAGCCTTACGGTTATAGTCCAGGTAAAGCATCGAGGCTACGGCGTCTACGCGAATGCCATCGATATGGTACTTGTCGAACCAGAAGAGGGCGTTGGCCACCAAGAAGTTGCGCACCTCGTTGCGGCCATAGTTAAAGACCAGGGTGCCCCATTCCTTGTGTTCACCCTTGCGTGGATCCGCATGCTCATATAAGTGGGTTCCATCAAAGAAGGCCAACCCGTGACCATCTTTGGGAAAGTGACCGGGTACCCAGTCCACCAGGACACCAATGCCATTTTGGTGACATTGGTCGATAAAGTACATTAAATCCTCTGGTGACCCGTAGCGGGATGTGGCCGCATAGTAACCGGTTACCTGATACCCCCAGGAGCCGTCAAAGGGATGCTCCGCCACAGGCAACAGTTCGATATGGGTAAAGCCCAGCTCTTTGACATAGGGAATCAGCTTATCGGCCAGCTCACGGTAGGTCAGAAAACGAGCCCCAGGTTTGAGATCGGCCACGGTTACCACCGGAGCATCGGTACCGTCTGGCTGTTTAGCGGGCTCAGCCGACGATTCATGCATCCAAGATCCTAGATGTAACTCATACACCGAGATGGGCTGAGCCATGGGATCCTGATGACGACGTGCTTCCATCCAGGCTTCGTCCTGCCACTTATAGCCATCTAGGTCCGCCACGATCGATGCGGTCTTGGGGCGTACTTCCTGCTGGAATCCGTAGGGGTCAGACTTTTCGTAAATGTGGCCGTGATGGTTTTTGATTTCGTACTTGTAGTGGCTACCAACGGTTAGCTCAGGAATAAATAGTCCCCAGATACCGCCGTGGCCAATATTCATTTGATGTTGGCGACCATCCCATTGGTTAAAGTCACCCAAAACTGACACATTACGTGCATTGGGAGCCCACACAGCAAAATAAACGCCTTTCACACCATCGATGGTGGCTGGATGAGCGCCTAGCTTTTCATAGATGCGGTGGTGATTACCCTCACCAAACAAATGGGCGTCATATTCGGTCACTAAGGGTGACCGAAACGCATAGGGGTCGTAAATTACATGTTCACGCCCATCTGCTTTGTAGCGCAGCTGATAGCTAGCCAGGTCATCAACATCGAGCACGCATTCAAAGAAAGCGCTGTGATGGTCATTAGCCATCGGCACTTCCTGACGGTTATCGGGAAGGACAACCCAGGCAGACTCAGCTTTGGGTAAATAGGCACGGACAGTCCAAACGTTTTTGTCATCTACCTGGATGCGGTGGGGACCAAGAACGTCAAAGGGATTGTGGTGGTAGTTGCCAACAATCCGGTCTATTTGCTCAGGAGCCGTTATTAGTGCCATAAGGGGTCTAAACCTAGTAACCGTATATAAAAAGCAGGTGCTGCTAATTTTTTGGATAAGTCAGCAACAGCGTTATTAAAAATTGGCTTGCTCAAGCATGGCTATTGCTAAGTCCATGAAATTTAGGTTAACAGAGCGTAACAACAATTGCTTAACATAAAATTACGACTCATAAATTTACTACTTAAACCAAAGCCCTTCGCTTCAGCCAGCCCTAGGGCAAAAAGGGGATGACGGGTTTGAACGCTCGGCGGGCCTGGAGCAGAAAAATGATGTAACGAATTTCGGAATTTAGGGTAAGTACGGTTTGGGGTGCAGCCAGTTCCGTTTGTAGCTGAGCGTAGTCAGCAGGGGATAGGGGAGCACCATCTAAGGGCGAACGGGCTTCAAAAATAATTTCAGTCCTCAATATTTCTTCTGGCACATCCTCGGCGGGGGGAAGCAAAATTTGATCTATATTGGCTTCTGGAGTTGTTAACGAGGGCACAGTCGGCTGGTTTACTGGCTGGGACTGGGCTAAGCTCTGAAAATTGAGGCTAGACCACAATCCCAGGCAACCGATGCTGACGCTGAAGATTTTTAGCCAGGACACCATGGGTTCGGATGGAAAATTTCCGCTATCGTAATGCATCGCTATTAATGATTGCTGCTGTAGGCGGCACTAAGGAGTTTTATGCCTAGCTTTTCTATGAATAGTTTAAGGGGTGATCAGACCGGTGGGTTGTCTGGCTTGGTTCAGCGCATGCTGTGGGGAGCGGCCCTGGCGGTATGGGCCAGTGCTACACCAGCTACTGCCCAGACTATTCTCGATGAACAGGTGGAGTTTCAACCTCAGCAGGATACTTACACGTTTACGGCTGAGGCGGGGCAAGCGGTGATCATTGAAATGATTAGTGAGGAGTTTGATACCTTCATCACGCTGTTGAACCCTGCTGGAGAGGTTCTGGAGCAAAATGATGACTATAACGGATCTCCCCATGCCACTATTGTTGCAGAACTGGTGGAGGCAGGAGAGTATACGCTGCTAGCTGGCTCATTTTATGGTCAGCTTGGGGGCAACTATCGCGTTTCTGTCAAACCGGCTACTGATCATCAGCTAGTGTATGACCGGGCTTTGGAATTAATGCAGTCTGAGGACTATGGTGAAGCGGCTGAAGCCTACAAGGCAGCTACTGTACTGGTTCCCAATGACCCTAATTCCTACCTGGGCAGAGCAGATGCTCTATTGCGTCAACAGGCATTGCTTCTGGGTGAATCCTTCAGCGGTCCTGATGATTTACCCCCAGAAATCCGGGAAGATATTGTAGAAAACTATGAAAAAGCGGCTCAGCTCTTTGCGGCGGCTGGGGAAAGGGATTTTTCCTCGTTGATTCTAGAGCAGGCTGAATTTATCCGGACCGGTCAAACTCCCTAACAAGCATGGTGTCATGCTGAGAAACAGTAATTTGTTTGGCACCAGCAGGCTTCTGTTTTTCTGGGTTCACAGAAAATTGGCGATTTCTTCACACCCTAATCAAAACTTTCCGGACGGCATTCGGTCTTTGAGAATGTGTGAATGAGTAGATGAACCTTGACATATCCCTCACAGATAATGCTGGGGGATTTTTTTTGCGTTTTGGTTGTGCCGAGGGTAGTGTTCACAGATGTTGTGAACTACGAGGGCAAAGCTTTAATATTAGGGCGCTAGGACGGTGCATCAAGGGCCCGGATGCTGATACCTTCTTCTTTTGAGCATATTAGCCGAGACGACCTCATAGAACTGGTTAGGGACTTAACCCAGAAGTTGAAGGCGTCGGAAGCACAAAAGCATGATGCGGAAATCATGCTGGACACAGTTGTGGACCATTCCACCATATTGGAACACGAGCTGCAGCTGGCTGAACGCCATGTTAGGGAACTCAACGGTGTATTGGAAGAACGGGTCAGACAGCGCACTGCAGAGTTAGAAGCAGCAAATCGTAATTTGGCTAGGGAAAGTGCTGAACGCAAGCAGGCTCAAGAGGAAGCCCTGGCGCTGACGCAACAGGTGTTAGAGCAACGTTCCCTGACGATTGAGCGCACCTATGAGGCGGTACACAATGGACCGTTGCAAGAGCTAGCGGTGCTGCTACGAACGGATATAAGTGTGTTTTCTGCTCAACAGCTGCGATCGCAACTCCAAAAAATCAATACTGACCTACGGGGCATTTACCAGGCCATGCGAGGGGCGGTCGATAATAACCACGAAGCCCTTTATCTGGAGGGAGGACTAACCCTGGATTTGGGCTTAGACCTACCTGGCCTACTGCTGCAAACATTTGAACATACCCTTGAACGAGACTTTCCAGGGTTCAAAGACATTCTGTTTCAAATTACGCCAGACTTTAGTTCCCTAACCAGTGCATCGTTATCCCTGGAGCAAAAGCGAGGGCTGTGTCTCTTTTTGCAAGAGGCCCTGTGCAATGTCGGAAAACATGCGTTGGGCACAACCCGGTTAGACGTGCTGTGTGAACACCGCCACGATTGCTACTACCTGGGGATTGTCGACAATGGTCAGGGGCCATCTTCTGATGGGGTTGCCAACTCCGATCAGCAAGGAACTCGTCAGGCGCAGCGGCTGGCCAAGTCGCTGTCAGGTAGGTTTCAGCGGCAGGCTAATGGATCTCGGGGGATGCGGTGTGAGCTAATGTGGCCATTGAGCTAAGCGGCCAATTGCCAATGTTGGAAAACAGTTTTTGTCAGGTTTCCTGGTTTGGAAGGTGATTGACTCTTTGGTTCGTGATACTGGCCATATGACACACGTGATCGCCATCGGGTATCTAACCATGAAAGACTATTCTTCCTACACGCTGCTTAACGGTAATGAGCTTGAGAGTTTATCGAACTATCAGCGCATTCCCACCGTCAGCCAATGGCCCGCCCAACAGCCGATTGCTGGACTTTTTGAATTAGAGGCCCGCTCAACACCGAATAATATGCCGGGCGCTCTGACGGATTGTTTGGTGACCATCGGCATGATTATGATACTGCTGCTATCCAGTAGTTTGCTGTTGGGGCTAGCGATGGACCAGCTGACTCAAGAGATGGTGATGCTGATGCAAGAATCCACAACAGAGCTTGGATAGATAAAGGATATCAAATACCATGGCCAGCGTAAAATTTGCTGTCGGTTTTACGCTGAAATACCGTCCTACCCAGTATGGTGGTGGATAACATAGCGTCAGGCTCAAAAGAACACTATGGATTCAGCCAACGATACCAGCAAGCAGAGTTTCTTAGTCGTTGACGACCATGAAGCGGTACTACAGGGAACGGTGCCTGCCTTAAACAAGGCCTATCCCCAGGCCGAGATTTTTACCGCCCAGGATTATGAATCGGCCATGCAACTGCTAGAGCTGGTAAAGCCTGAGCTGATGGTGGTTGATTTGAGCATTCCGAAACGGTCTGGTGAGAGCGCCACCTCGGATGTGGGCCTCCAGCTTGTAGAACAATTGCTCACCAGTAAACTAGCCCCCAATATTGCTGTACTCAGTACCGATATCAATCCCCTGGTACAGCTAAAGGCCATCATTAAAGGCTATGAAGGGGGGTTTGCCGCTATGGACAAATCCCTGCCGCTGCAGGAGATGCTTAACTACATTGACTTTGCCATGCGGGGGTCAGTTTACTTGCCTCAAAAGGTCAAGTCCAGACCTGAGTTTCATCCCAAATGGCTAGAACTGTTGCAGCTGCGGTTCCAAGAGGGGCTTACCGATAAGGCTGTGGCTAAACGGATGGGCACAAGCGATCGCACCATCCGTAACTATTGGGTGCGGATCCAGGATGCCCTGCTGATTGGCGATGAACCGGACAAAGATCTCAAGGTGCAAATCGAAATTGAAGCCCGCAAGATCGGACTGATTCATTGAAAGCCCGTCCATATGGCGTAGGCGATATGAGAACTCTTGCGCACCGGTAGTGCCCAAGGTTCAGTGCCTAAGGTTCCAAAATTGGAAAAAAACAATACCGCAATTGCCACTTGAGGAAAGAACTTGCCCCCAGGCTAAGTCACACTAGGCTTAACAGCGTAAAGCAGTTTCATCAAGCGCGTTCTACCCATCGTCGTCCCATAGCAGAAAAGACTGTTTTTCTACTTACTGGTCTCATTGCTGTGTATGGGTAGAGTCTTGCGTTTTTAGGGAGAATCGAACCATGGTCGCCGTGCCTCAGACGTTAGAACAGTGCAAGCAAGTGCTCAAGATCAAGCATGTGGGCTCTACCTACTGGCAGCAGCTAATCCATATCGGTATTCCCAAACAAGATGCCCGTTCAATAGCGGTTGCGATCGCTAAATACGATGTGGCTCAATGTCATCCCCATGCCATGCAAAAGCAACTTATTAGCCATTACAGTTCCCTTGTCTGCCGTGCTAACCTATGGCGAGCTGGACTATTGACCTAGGCTGATTGCAGGTTGAATAATAGTGAGTACAGCAGGCTCATCTTGGAACATCAAGGGATGTAGCGACACCATCGCTTCAAAGGGAGCAGCTTCGGAAGGACACCAGCGCAATTCCCCTCGAAATATCTGCTGGTTGAACATGGCTGAAACGATCTTTTGACCAGTTGTCGAGTCACTAAAGAAATCTGTTACCTTGCGCTTACCAAGCTCTTGAGCAGATACGCCCAACAGCTGGCAGGTAACCGGGTTGCTATAAATAATATGACCATCAACACTGCGGGCAATGATCAATCCCATTGGCAATGACTCAACAACAAGATGGAATGGGTTTATGGTGTGGGGCCGGTCTGTCTGTAGCTGTTCATCCAAGTTGGCGACACTTTCCAACTGCAGCATCAGTTCCTGATTTTCCTGACGTAGGCTATCTAAAAGCGTATCTGAGTGCTCAACAGCCATATCAAGCATGAGCTGCAGGTCGTCTTTTTCCTGCTCTAACTCCGAAAGTCGATGTTGCAACATCACCTGGGCAGCGATACCCTCGGCGTCTGTAGAATGGGAAACTGAATCACTATCTGACATAGGATGATACATAGATGAGAGTCACTGCTGGTACTCTAGAGGACCTGATTCTTAAATCCTTTCCAAAAGTGGAAAATTACGCAGATTATTAACCGCTTAACAAAAATTACATACAGTTTTCCCAGTGAGACCCTGAAATACTTTTATCCTCATTAATATGCTTAGATTTACGGGTATTCACCTAAACCGGGAAAATTTTGGTTAGGTATGAATCTAGAATATAGGAGCCAGCATATAAACCTTGTCCACGTCCAGAACTGGAGTTTTTCCGTAGGGGAAACTACAGGTTTCAACTTGGACGTGGTTTAGAAGGGTCATGATTTCTATCTCCTACTATTCTGAATTCTATCCTTGGGAAAACGTTCGCTTTAAGTTGGTGCCCAACTTTACTTCAAAGAGACAGATCTAAGCTGGAGTAGTTTTTGTTTAGTTAGATACCATCCGCTTTGCAGGTGGCTTGATGAGTAAAAATTACCTGCTACTATTCGCCATTTGCTCAGTTATGATTGGTTGATTGTTGGGATACCTGCCTAAACGCACTGTGGAGAGTGAACATGGAAATCAAGGGTAAAGAGTATGAGGTCGTTTATGATCCAGCGGTTGCAACCGTGACGTTCAAAGGCGAACTTGCTCTGATGGGTATGGGGGAATATCCACCGATTGCGGCGCTGTTAGAGCAGGCATTAGAAGAGGTTACTAATCGAGAACCCAGTCAGCTGACCCTTAATCTACGCGATCTTAAGTTTCTCAATAGCTCTGGCATTAACGTCATTTCGAAATTTGTCATTAAGGTGCGCAGAATCGGGACTGTCGCCATGACCATCAAGGGGGCTGACTCGATTCCCTGGCAGTCAAAGTCTCTGGTCAACCTCAAACGTCTGATGCCTGGGATGGTTGTAGAATTGGGTTAAGCTTGGGTGCGACAATAGTCTTTGAGATGATGCATAATCTCGCGATGGATGTCGCTATTAACACGGATACCGCGTTCTCCATCTTCTAGACGAATATCATCCACATAGTAATTGAGGGAAAATCGAATATAGGTATATCCCTTGTCCTTGACCACTCCTTCCATGACCACATCGGGGTCATGCCATGAGCTGCGAGCTTGTTTAAACCGGTCGCGAAGCCATCGAACCAAGTCTTTTACATAGTCATCCAATCGGGTTTCTTCCTGCAGTGGATTGAGGATTTTTTGATAGAGTTTGCGGGCACGCCGTTTTAACAGCTCAATTTTACGCTCCCAAATTTCTGGCAGCACATATTCATCTTCGTCAGCCATGTTGGGATCGGCTAGCCAGATGCGATACCACTTGCGTACCAAATTGATTAGGGAGTCAGGTGTTCTTGTTTCCTGGAGGGAAAATGTCGGCTGAACCTGTTGCAAATTTAAAAATGAACGTTTGCGTGGTTTTTGCTGAGCCGCCGTAAGGCCAATCATCTCTAGGATGTAATCATATTCAACTTGGACCGTTTCAATTTCTTCTTGGGTAAGGCCATCTTTTTCGATAAACTGCAGCGTGATCATCACGGCTTTGAGTGCATCCTCAACTTCCTCCAGCTTTTGGTTAACCTCACGTTCCGCCAAAAGACGCTGTATACCATTTTCTTTTTTCTTAGCAAATTCCCCTTCCCAACAGTAGTAGTTTTCCAGACAGGTGAGTTTAGCCTCGATGTTTCCTAAGGTGTCGGGATGGGCTAAAAGAATCTCCTCCATGATCTTTTTAGCTCGTTCTAGATCACATTCTGGGTTAAATTCGATCGAGGTTGCAAAGTAAATGGGTTCAATCGGGCGACTAAGATTCGTGATTTTGTGACTTTGCATCACACTGTTGGGAATATACACTTCCGTGTGGAGTTCAAATACATAAATGTGGGTAACCCGTACGCCAATTTTTCGTAAAATGCCCAAGTGACCGGGTCCACCATTGTCGCTTTCGATCCTCAGCACATCACCAAATCGAAAAGGGCTATCGATTAACAGTGCAATGCCGCTAAAAAAGTTAGCCAAAATATCTTTGACGGCAAAACCAATAATAAAGGCACTACCACCGAGGGTAACCCAAGCCCCTGTTAAGTCCAACCCTAAACAAAGTTGAAGAATCAACGCCCCACCCATCAGAATAATCATCACTGGGATAACAGCTTCCAACAGGGGAACCAATACCTGATCCCACATCACTTCAGTAGTCTCGGCATATTCCTTAAGGTAGTAGACCAAAACCTGGTTGAATAGGCGTAATAACCAATAGCTGACGGCCACAATAGTGCTACCGAGCAATACCCGCTGTAGCCACTCAGCCGAAGCTAGGGTGTTTGAATTTTTGGCCGTAATTTGTAGCCCTGTCAGTACAAATAATGTGAGGGCCGGATAAGCAGACACATTTAGCGTAACCAAGGCAATGTCTCGTTCAAACCTGCGAAAGTAGGAGCGTAGCAGATGAAACAAAATGACATACAGACCAGTTGCGCCAAGAACAGTGATAATTAAGCTTAAGGCAACATAAACAATATCCTGCAGGTAATGGGGTAATTGCTCTATCATGACAACGCCTATCAACAGGTATCGGCAATTTATTTAGGAATGATTATATCGGGGTAAGCTCGATCGCCATGGGCTGATATATGCAATTACCATAGGCAGTTTGGAGACTGGCTGCTGCACTAACTGTACAGCAGCTGTGCCATGGTGGTCACCCAAAAAATATCTGACGTTAGAGAAGGCCGCTCAATTTTCCAACCCAATTTTGTATTGTAATTAATCAAGATGGTAATAAATCCTAGACCGGAATCCAGGGTATGTTCGTAATCTAGATTTTTCTCTAATCGTTCTATGTAGAGATCGTTCGGATCCAGCGTTGTCAGATCGTGAATGAGGGACCTAAACGGCCCAATATTATCGGCGTGAGTGGTATTGGTGACCTCTATGATCAGTCGATCAGGATAATGGTATAAGGCCAGCTGCACTGGCTGTTGAACGGTCGCACAAGAGAACTTAAATGCATTTTCCAGTAGCTCATTGGTAATGTAGCGGGCTGCATCGATTATTTCAGTGCGTTGGCGCTGCTGCACGGGCTGATCGTTTTCGACTGGAAAAAAGATAGATATATAGTCGGCAACAAATTTAGAGGATAGATTACTGTTGGGCCAAAACTTCCTTTGTTTAGCTAGCTGTGTCGGAAAATCGATTTTGACGCACAGGTTTTCCTGATGCAAGTTGCTAACGAACTGGCCAAACGATTCGGACTTTAATGAGGTGGGTACATCCATTGTTTCAGACCTCCCCAATTACTTCTGTTTGAGCACAAGCAGGGCAATGTCATCTGCATCTAAATAACATCCCCATTACGATTGCTCAAGATAATGGGGAGTTCGCTCACAAAGCTCGCTAGGGAATAGGATTTGGAATTAGGCAAGTTACTTAGTTCAAAGCAGTTTACGGATTTGAGTATGGGCTAGAAAATCGTCTCCAGGGAACCATTGGCCTAAAAAAATTCTAAGATCTCTGGGCTATTGCTGCCAGGATTTTCCCAGGAAGGGGTTACAAAAGGTTGTTTTAATCCGGGCAGGAAGCCTATTCCCTGCTAGTATTTTGCCAATGATTTTGGATATCAACTCAAGGCGGGAAGTAATTCTGGGGAAAGAAGATAGAATATAGAACTCAGAATATAGTAGGGGCAACGCTTCTAGCTCCTATATTCTAGATTCCCACCTCACCGAAATTTCCCGGCTTAAATTGGTCCCTATGATTTTCGAACTTCTTAAGCGTATTACCTGAACGTAACGAAATGAAACGGACCCTGTGGCCAAGTAATATCGATCGCTGTCTAACGGGACTCGTCATTGGTCAGCAGCCGTTTGTCTATATCGATTATCCAGACCATGGCTTAACTCAGGGGATATCAAAAAATTGCCCATCGCCTGCTCAAAGATTAGTGGAATCTGCCCATCGTCCATCCGCCTCAACAAAAGGAAGCTGACTAGCCCTTCTTCTTAATTTTACGGGCTCTCCTGAGAACCCGATAGCGGATAGGCAGAGACCATTCCCCGAGACGTTAAATGCGTCTGACTCTCCTGGGTCAGCAACAGCTCGGCTAACTTTTTGCCAATGGGAGACCGGCTGTTGTCAAACGGATAGATCACTGCCAGGGGATAGGCCAGGGGATAGGTGGTGTTGCGTAATGCTTGGGCATTAGGCTGATAACTGCCTTTGCGATCGCACAAATCACTCTCCGGTCCAATCGCTTTGCCATTGGTAAACACCAGGGGTGCAACCGATTGTTTGGCGTCTTGTTTGGCGTCACCCAGCGCCAGGGGATATACCGAGCACTGACCAAACACCTGACTCAGGGGCGCAATGCCAATACTGCCGATGGTAGAGTTCTCAAAGTCCTGTAAAATCCACCGCAGCATGGTTAGCGTCGGCAGTGCATCGGTCTCTTCTATATTGATCGGTGTAATAAACGATGAGGTATCAACAATATCAGACCGAGGCTGCTCAGCTGTCGTAAATACTTGTTGAGCAAAGAATTGTTGGACAGTGGGATCGTTTACCCAATAGCGTTTGACATTTAAATCGACGGAACTGAGCCGCTGCCAGTTGTCGATATCGCCTGTATATAGCTGTTCTAACTGTGACAAACTAATCTCCCCCCGCAGGGCTTCCGGTAGGCCCTTAGTCCGGTCCGGGTAGTTAAAGGCGACTACGGGCACCAGGCTGTCGTAGGCAATGATAGTGCTGGTAATGTCAGGGGGCAGCGGGGTGGTTAAGGGAATGATGGCAACGTCCGTTTGGCCGGACTGGACAGATGCGATCGCAGCTTCTACCGAATCAGTCACCTGGGGCACCAGAGATAGCTCTGGATGCAATGTTTGCAACTGGTCAAATAGGGTGGGCAGCGTTTCAGGGGAGGTCTGCGTCGATACTCGAAATAGTCGATGCCAATAGGCCGATGTAGGGATGGCATACCCATAGGCACCCTGCGGTACCGCATCGATATCCTCAAGACAGCAGGGAGGTAGAGGCGTATTCGCATAGCTCCGCTGAGACCTGAGCAACAGCCAGCCGATGCCCCCCAAGGTGGCCAAGATCGCCGCCATCACTAGCATAGGCACCCATCGTTTATACCAGGCCTGTCGTACAGGCAAATATTCTTCCGGTCGATGTTCCCATTGGTTGATGGCGGCCTCGGGAGGGATGACCAACAGCGCTGAGCGAGCCGCTTCTGCACTGGCAAATGGTGGATCAATGCCAAGTAACCGCAGAATAAATTGTTTCAACGGTGGATAGGTATCGGGCCAGTCGCTGTCCAAGTGGGGCTTTAAGGACTGTCCCTGGCGGTCCACAGTAGCACCATTTAGAAGATAGAAGGCCACTTCCCCCAGAGCTGCCAAATCGTCCTGATAGTTAGGTTGTCCTCTGTCTACCAGGGCCGGATCAAAAAGTCTTTCCCACAGGGCAAAATCGGTAAGATAAACAAATCCGTCAGAGACTTTTGGAACAGTCACCCAGAGCAGACTGTCCAAGCTGAGATTACCATGGATAATACCTTCCTCAACCTGTCCTGCTGGCAAAACAAACTTTTGTTGGTGTAGGAATACCAGGGTTTGTAAAACCTGATTCAGGATCGATAACACTGTTTTGCTATCCAGTGAACCATATTTGGCACAGTAACGATTAAGCGTTGGATTCTTGTCTGCTGCTGAGGTTACCAAATAACAACGTTCACTGGATGAATCGGCGATAGCTTCTAATGGTAAAACAATTCTTGCATCCTGGACTCTCCCATCAGCTAACGATAACCCTGCCAGATTAGTAAAGGATTCCTGATACTGTTTCTGTTCCTCTGAACTAAAGTATTTCCCAGGTAGTAAATACTCTTGAATAATAACAGGCTCTTCTGAACTCAGACGAATACCTTCATAGAGTCTGCCAATACCTCGTCGTCCAAGGCTACGACCAATTTTGTATTGACCTTGTTTGCCGATCAGCCGTCCTCCCTCAGGTAGCAAGGCTGGAAAGTAACAGTGCTGGCAAGTAGTTTGCTCCTTCGCTGTGGGTTCGTAGCAGCTTAACGGATTATTCTGTAGACACCGATATTGATGGTAGTGAGCAACAGGTGGTTTAACCAGTTCAGGAGCAGGCTCTTGTGCGATGAGGTCTGATAACTCATCTGGCAAAACGTCTGGTTTAATCTCTTCTAAAGCCGATTTGAGCCATCTCACATTTATAAGGGCTCCATAGCGTACCAGACGAGTTTGATACGGCAGTGCTCTCAAATAGCGTCGAAGAACAGGTTTAGTGAGTTGAGTGATCAGCACAGGTATTCTTAGTGAATATACTCACCCTCAGGGTTCCCTGAAGACGTTATAAATCACTAATGTTTGATTAATGAGCTGAGATAATTCTTTTTTAGGAAAATCCAAAAGAAGCAAGCCGCTGAATGCATTCAGCGGCTTGCTATGTTTTCTTACTTCAAAACCTATTGGCAAATATTAGATCTTTACACAAGCCCAACAATTGTCTCTACACCTGACTTAAGGTTTGTGACAACTGATTTTAACTCAGTAAAGGCGGACTTAATCGTGTCAAAGTCAATTCCCTGTTGCAACCAAGGTGTACACTGCTCCTCAAGATCGGAATCGTTACGGAAGGCATATATCTCAGATGCGAGAACAAAGAGCGTATTGAATAGTTGGCTGATTTTACGTATTACGGCACTAACACCTGATGTATCGATTTTGTCTATGTAACCCAGGAGTTTGTTTACTATATCCCAACTTCGCTTAACTATGTTCCAAGCTTGTCCGTGGAGAGCTTTCTCATATTTTTTATAATTTAGATGAATTTTGTAGTAGTTTCCAATCTGGTCTAGTATTCCCTTTAGCCTTTCACCTACACTTGGTTGTTGGTCTTGCTGATCTACATCAGTATCATAATCATCCTCATACTCACTGTCATCGTCAGACACTACGGCCTGCTGACTTCCTTGCTGATCCCCAAGTAGGGTAGGATCTCTTTGAATAACGTGAGGCCCTCCTAAAATAGAGATATTTTGTGCGGATGAATTTTGTTTCAGCTGTACTGTTGATGAAAGTGATCTGCTTACGGTCGTCCCATTTTGTTGCACCACATGGGTAAGTTCATGGGCTAATAATTCCTGTCCGCCACGGCTATTAGGGTTATATTCACCTTGCTTGAAGAAAACATCCTGACCAGTAGTAAAGGCTCTGGCCTGAATTGATCGATTGAGTTGATCGGCCTGGGTATTTGTATGAATTCTCACACCACTAAAGTCAGCTCCCATGGCTGACTCTAACTGTCCTCGGATGTTAGGTTCTAGACGACTCCCCCCTCCGCGAGCGCTGTTTAAGTTATTTTCAAATTCATCACTGGCTTGACCGACTGGAATTGAGCTTTTGCGTTTTAATGATGAGCCCACTGATCTACTGATTGGTGAATAGCGTTGACTATCGCTTTCTCGCTGGGCTACATGTGGACTGTTGATTTGTTGTACAACGCGAGCGGCTACTTGATCTGCTTCTTGTTCGTAGCGATCTCCTGGCTGGCCAATTGTTAACTTGGTCTGTAATAGGCTTGCTGTGGTGGTTGGAGAAGAACGTTGGGGTTGGGTAACGTTAACGTTGTCAAAACTAAAGTTGGTTGGTTGCTGAAGAGTAGCCAGAGTTTCAAAAGACCGTGCTTGCAGCTGGGTGACTTGCTGAAGTGGAGATTTTTCAGATGATTGACGAGATTTTTTAGTGCGTCTGCTCATGATTATGCGATCTAGTAAAATATTTGAACTTAGATTTTGGCGCTGCTGACCCGAACGATGACTTCATTTAGGAAGGGGGCGGCGGTGGTGGCAGAGCGGGCTGGGTTTCTGATAATGCAGCCAGTGTGTCTTGAGCTAGAGTATTCTCAGGGTTTAGGGCGAGGGCAGCTTCTAAATCGGCAGTAGCGGCGGCATAGTCGTTCAGGTGAACCCAGGCGATGCCGCGTCCGGTGAGGGCATTGGCGTGGGTAGTGTCGAGGGTGAGAACTTTGTCGTAGGTTGCGATCGCACCTTCATATTCTCCCAACGCTGACAGTGCCACCCCCTTGTTGTACCAGGCCTGAACTGAGTCTGAATTCAGTGCAATTGCCCGTTCTGCCGAGTCCAGAGCATCTCCGTATTGTTCTAGTTGCCAGAGAACCAGGCTGCGGTTCGTCCAGCCCCAGTCATTAAAGGGGTTTAAGGCCAGCGCCTGATTGTAGGCCGCTAAGGCATGGCGGTATTCTCCTGTGGCGCGAAAGATTAAACCACGAGTAAACCAGGCAGGTGCATAGGTTTCATCCAGATTAATGGCCTGCTGATTGGCTGCTAGAGCTTCGGGATAGCGTTCCAAATACCAGAGAACCGTGCTGCGATGATTGTGGGCCGCCAAATAATCTGGCTGAATGCCCACGGCTCGGTTAGTCGAAGCCAGAGCCTCCTCGTATTGTTGGGTGCCAGCCAAAGAAACACCGCGCTCGTTCCAGGCCTTTGCCAGGGATTGATTCCCCCAATCACCATCTCCATCAATGGCGGTATCACAGGCTGTTAAAGCTGGTTCGTAACTATCCAGACGATTGAGCAAGGTACACTGTCCCAGCAGAGCCAGGGCATAATCCGCCTTAATCGCTACGGCCCGATCGTAGGAGACTAGGGCTTCTTGATCTCGATGTAATGCTTCTAGAACCTGTCCTTGAGCAGCCCAGGTAAGGGCATTGTTGGGATCCAACGCAATGGACTGGTCATAGGCAAAAATCGCCTGATTGTACTGGCTCAACTGGGTATGGGCCTGTCCCTGGTAGGTCCAGGCATAGGCAGGCCCTAGTTCTCCCCAGTTTTGATCGATAGCCAGGGCTGACTCACAGGTCGATAGAGCACTTTCGGGCTGCTCTAAGACTACATAGGCTTCACACTGACGAGTGAGGACAAGAGAATTTTCAGGGTCTAGTAGCAGGGTGCGGTCATAGGCCACCAGGGCTAATTCATACTGCTGGGCCTGGGCCAAAATCTCACCGCGATAAAACCAGGCCAGAGCTGGGTTCTCGCTCCCCCAGTTCCCATTAACTCGCAGGGCGTTGTTGCACTTATCCAGGGCGGTTTCGTTTTCTCCCAGGGCCGTGTAGGCCACACACTGGTAGGCAATTGCTAAGGAGTTTTCAGGATTAAACGTAAGGGCGCGGTTGGCGGATGCGATCGCATCTGGAAACGCATCCATATCAACCAAAATGCCGCTGTGCTGTGCCCAAATACTGGCATCCTCTGGCTCCAGGGCAATCGCCTGTTCACAAGCTGCCAGGGCATTCTCATAGTCCTTTGCATCAGCCTGGAGGCGGCAAAGATCGGTCCAATAGTCAAAGTCCTCCAGCACATCAAAGCCAGTGGGTTGTGCCTGGGTGGGTGCCATCCAGATAACCGTCGTGGTAACAACG
>JBCCXQ010000062.1:0-21504 GCA_039191365.1 Cyanobacteria bacterium P01_F01_bin.13
TAGACGTCTCTTCGATAGATGTCTCTTCGATAGACGTCTCTTCTACCAATGGCTCTGTACCTAAGTAAGCAGCGAGAACCCTTGGATCTTGCTGCACCTCAGCGGTTGTCCCCCAGGCAATCGCTGCGCCACTCTCCATCACCAGCACCAGGTCTGAGATATCCATCACCAGATCCATGTCATGTTCAATCAAAATTACCTTGATACCGTTGCTGGCAATGCGTCGAATCAGCTGGGCCAGGGCTGTTTTGTTGGCATTGCTCAGACCCGCCGCTGGCTCGTCGAGCAGCAGCACCTGGGGACCGGTAATTAGTGCCCGAGCCAGTTCCACTAGTCGCCGATCGCCAAAGGAGAGTGCCGCTGCGGACTGGTGAATATTACCCTGATAGCCAACAAAAGAGAGTAATTCTAAGAGTGTTGTTTTGGCATAGCGACGACCGATGCCGAAAAGGGCTAGGGGCACGGGACCCAGAGATGCGCCCGCAGCTGCCGTGCGGAGATTTTCTACCACCGATAGGGAGTTAAACAATCGCGTCGCTTGAAATGTACGACTGATACCGAGGGTGGCAATTTGTTGACTATTAAGCCCCGTAATCGGGATGTTGCCCAGATAAATGCTGCCAGCCTGGGACTGGTAAAAGCCACTGATCAGATTGAGCAGTGTGGTTTTGCCCGCACCGTTGGGACCAATCACCGCCGTTACGGTGCCGGGCTGCGCCGTCATACTGACATGGTCTACGGCACGAATACCGCCAAACTGAATGCTGACGTCTTTCACATCCAGAGAGCCAGGGGACTGCCGCAGGGGTAAGGGCAGCGCAGTTGGCGGCTCAGATAGTGGATACACCTGCTTTGGCTGGATAAATCGGTGAAAGGCGCTCATAATGCCATCGGGGGCCAGCCGCAGTGTGAACAGCAGCAGCAGCCCAAACACCAACAGCTGATATTCCGCAAAGTCGCTCAGCAACTCTGGCAAAATCACCAGTACCAGCGCCCCCAGCAGCGCCCCCTCCGCTGCCCCCAAGCCGCCTAAAATTACCGCCAGCAAAAACAAAATCGAGCGATGAAAGGTAAAACTGTCGGGACTGACAAAGCCCACAATGGGGGCAAAAAAGACACCAGCAACACCCGTGAAAGCGGCGGAGACGGCAAAGGCCACCATCCTTACGTATAGCGGGTTTAGCCCCAGGGCGGCAGCGGCAATCTCATCATCCCGCACGGCCCGCATGGCCCGCCCCCAGTCGTGGCGCTTGAGCTGCGCAAAGCAAAGGGTGGCCAGTCCGGCCAGTCCGATTACCAGCAGCACGGTGCTGCGTAACGAAGGCGTCAGCCCTAAGAGCGCGGGTTTGGGCATACCTGTAAGACCGCCAAACCCGCCGGTAAGGTCTACCCACTCGATTAAAATTCGTTCAACAATGATGCCAAAGGCGATGGTGACCATGGCCAGGTAAGGGCCGCTTACCCGTAAGGCCGGTACCGCCAGGGCAATGCCCATGCCTGCTGCCGCTACCACCGCCATGACTAGAGCGGGCCAAAATGACCAGTCGGCGTTGAGCATCAGCAGACTGCCGGTGTAGGTGCCGATGGCAAAAAATCCGGCGTGGCCAATGGATACCTGCCCTGACAGCCCCACCAGAATATTGAGCCCTACCGACACTAGGGTGGTGACGCCAATCATGCCCAATACAAACAAATAGTAAGTGTTGGGAGCCAGCAGGGTAAGCGCGATCGCAAACCCAAAAACCCCAACGCCTATAGCAAGCCTCACCATCGCTACACCTTTTCAATCTGGGCTCGACCAAACAGCCCGTTGGGTCGCAGCGCCAGCACCGCAATCACCACGGCAAAGCCGACAATTTCTCGATAGCTACCGCCGAACAGCCCCGCCGCCAGAGACTCCACCACCCCGTAGCCCACCCCTGCCACCATCACCCCCCAGGGGTTATCCAGACCGCCGATAATGGCGGCGGCAAACGCCTTTAGCCCCAGCAGCGTCCCCATGGTGGCAGACACGTTGGTAATCGGGGCAATCAGCATGCCAGCCAGCCCCGCCATCACCGTAGACAGACCAAAGGAAAAGGCCACCAGCCGCTGCACCGGCACCCCCATAATCTTGGCGGTTTCAGGATTCTCACTAACGGCCTGAAACATTTTGCCCATCAGGGTTTGGGTATATATAACCCGGAGGGCGATCGCCACCAGCAGACCCACCACCGGAATCAGTAATTCCAAGGGAAACACACCAAATCCCAGCACGCTGACTGGGGTGACGGCCAGCGGCGACGGATAGCCCCGCACCTCTTTGCCAAAGGTGACCATGGCCAGATTCTCAGCGATAATGCCCAGGGCAATGGTACTCAGCAGCCAGGCATTAGAGCCGTTGCGGGCAAAGGGCCGCACCACCCAACGCTCTACCACCACCCCGAGGGCGGCACAGAGCAGCAGCGTTGTCGGTACGGCCAGCCAGACGGGCAGCCCCCAGGTGATATTGAGGCTATAGCACAGCACTGCCCCCACCATGACAAACGCCCCCTGGGAAAAGTTCATCGTATTGGAGACAGCGTAGGTAATCTGAAACCCGACGGCGATCAGACCGTACATGCTGCCAATTGCAACGCCAGAGAGAATCTGTGGCCACATTAGGCCCCCCATTAGGGCTTGGTGGGGACGATTTTAGCCCCCTCCCACTGCACCAAAATATAGTCGTCCTCACCGAGGGCATCCTGGTCTTCTGGGGTGAAAGGCTGGTCGTAGGTCTTGATCAATCCCTCGTAGGTGGGTAGAGCATAAAATGCCTCTCGCAGGGTGGAGCCATCCGTGCTGCCAGCCTGATCGAGGGCCAGGGCAACCAGGTGCATGGCATCGTAAGAGTTGGCTGTGCCCACGGGGGCCAAAATATCTTCCGGCCCTGCCAATTTATACTTTTCCTCCAGGGCCGATAGCACTCGCTCGCCCACCGGACTCTGATCGCCATAGAAGCTATAGGTCTGTATAAATGTGACCTTGTCAGCAGCCTCCTGACCTGCCAGCTCAGGGAAGCGGCCGCCGGAAATTCCCCAATGGGAGACCACCGGCACATCCCAATCCAGCCTGGTCAGGGACTTCATCATCTGGGCCCCCGGCGCAGCATTGGCCACCAGCAGCAGGGTTTCTGCTCCACCGTCTTTAAGGCGAGTGAGCTGAGCTGAGATATCGGTGTCGCCGTCATTAAATTTCTCAATGCCAACAATCTCAACGTTGTACTCAGAAGCCCACTCCTCAAATCCCTTTTGATTTGATTCGCCCCAGGGGTTATTAATCAGCACCAGACCCACTTTGGATGCGTTCTTTTCCTGGTTGGCATAGCGCATCAGAAAATTGTCCACAATGTTATCGTTTGCAGACACGCGAAACGCATAATTGGGCTCATAGTCATTGCGAGTGATGCCGGTAGCGGCGGCCCACACTCCCATATAGGGCGTTTCCAGTTCATGGATCACCTCTAGCATCGCCAGCGAGACGGGGGAATCCAGACCACCAAATACAACGGCCACATCCTCCTGCTCAATCAGCTCGCGGACTGCAGCCACCCCCTTGGCCGGGGTGGATTCATCATCGCGGATCACTAGCTCAATGGGACGCCCCCCCATCACACCGCCATTAGCATTAATTTCGTCAATGGCCACTTCTAGACCCCGCGTAATCGCTTCACCCGATAGGGCAGAGGGGCCAGTGATGGCGGCCACCAGCCCCAACTTCACCGGTTCACCGGTAGCGCCTGGGGCAGCTGGTGCTTCAGCCTCCGTGGATGAGTCTGCAGTAGACGAATCGGAGCCAGCACAGCCGGTTAGCTTGGCCAGTGCGATCGCAGAACCCAAGCCCGTCAGACCTTGGATAAAGACTCGCCGTCGAATAATACGTCTTTGTGGTATGAAAGCCATTGGAGAATATTCTGTAGAGTACGGTGGAACAGTAACAGAGGCTAACGTAAACAGGTTGACTCCAGAGCAATTTGAGCTGAGATGGAGATATGGGCAACCTAATCTTACCGACTCACTGAAATCACATAAAAAATTACTATGCCTTTATCTGCCTAAACATTTGCTAACTGGATATGTACTAATTCATAGGAATTATTGAAGTCACTAGTATGAATTAAATATTTAGTTGACCCTAGTTAAACTGAAGCTTGAAAGTCCGTAAGTATCGATTATAAATGGGACTGTTGAGGATTGAACTGATTCAAGGACTATCTACCAGTCAAACTTTGAAAATTTGAATGAATGCTTCAGACTCTTTCCTAGACTCCTCAAACTCCGCGCCTTCCAGGGCAGGGTCTTCAAATCCATTGCTTCCTGTAGATTGCATGCAGCAGCTAGTGATCCAGTCTTTAGAAGCCATGGCTTTTTATGGGAAAGAACTCCGATATTTGGCCATTAGCCCACCGCTGGCTAAAATCCTGGGCTGTGAGCCTGAGTCCCTGCTTCACCAAACCAATGGCGATCTCCTTAGGCAAGCAGACCAGCTCGTAGACCGCAGCTACTGGCAAGAAGTTGACGAGGCCCTCATAGCCGTCCTGCAACAGGGAACAGCCCAACGGCGAGTTCACTGCGTTCGAGCACCAGGGCAGCTCTATGAAACTACCTACACGCCCCTACGAGATACTAGCGGGCAGATCTGTCATATTCTCAGCATCGGTCGTAAAACTTTCATTGAGGAGGGGGTACAAGCATCTTCCAGTCCTCAACCTGGGCCACTGAAGTCTGTTCAGAAATCCTCCAATGGAGTCACCTCGATTCCCATTATTGCCGCAGAGATGCCGCAGCCGGAGCCACCGACACTGCCGCAGAGTTCTGTCGGTTCAAAGACCTTTTGGAGCTTCCAAGCACCTACCCAATCAGGGAGAACAATTGTAGCTGAAGCCGGATCGGTGCATGAGACAACCGAGTTTCTGCAGCTTGTGCTTGACAACATTCCGCAGTATATCTTTTGGAAAAATCGTAACTCTGTGTACCTGGGCTGCAATCGTGGCTGGGCTGCCATGGCGGGCATTGGCGACCCTAGTAACGTTGTCGGCCTCACAGATGATGATCTACCCTGGACTAAGGCCCAGCAGGACTGGTACCTGGAATGCGATCGCCGGGTGATGGACACAGACACCCCCATGCTGCGGATTAAACAGTCCCAGCGACAGGCCGATGGTCGGATCAGCTGGCGCGAGACCAACAAGCTGCCGCTACATGATGCTGAGGGTAACGTCATTGGCCTGCTCGGTACTATCGAAGATATCACCGAACGCAAGCTTGCTGAGGATTTAATGGCTCGCTCTCGAGAAACATTTCAACAGCTAGCCAAGCAGAAGGAGCTGCTCAATCAAATCTCCACCCAAATTCGAAAATCCCTTAAGCCTGACGTTATTCAGCAAACAACCGTTCACGAAATTCGTCAGCTGCTCAAAGCTGATCGAGTGCTGATTTACCGCTTCGAAGATGACTGGCACGGTCGGGTGATTGTGGAGTCCGTTATGCCACCATGGTGTTCCACCCTAGGAGACCTAGGCGCAGACAACTGCTTTGCAGAGAAATACGCTGAGCGCTATCTTCAGGGCCGAGTGAGAATCATCAACGATGTCCAGAACGAAAGTATCGATCCCTGCCACCGAGAGTTCCTTCTGAAGCTGGACGTGCAGGCAAATCTGATCGTACCGATTCTTGTCCAGGACGACCTCTGGGGTTTGCTGATTGCTCACCAGTGTACCGAATCTCGACAATGGCAGCAGACTGAAATCGAGCTGCTGCAGTCGCTGGCCGGGCAGTTTGGGGTGGCAATTCAACAGGGCGAACTCTATGCCCAAACCCAACATAGTGCTGCCATTGCCCAACAGCAGGCTCAGCAGCTAGCAGTAGCCCTAAAGAATCTCAAGCAGGCCCAGTCACAGCTGATACAAAATGAGAAGATGTCAAGTCTCGGTAGGATGGTGGCCGGGATTGCCCATGAAATAAATAATCCCGTGACTTTTATCTACGGTAATGTGGACTACCTTAAGCAATACTACAGTGATTTGACAGAGCTGATTGCCCTCTATCAACAGCATTGCCCAACGCCTCCCCCGACCATTGCCCAGCAAATCGAGGCCATAGAACTGGACTATCTATTAGAGGATTTAGATCAGGTTCTCCGGTCCGTTGAAGTTGGGAGCATACGCATTAATGACATCGTCACATCGCTGCGACGGTTTTCACGCCTTGATGAGGCTGAAAAGAAAGCGGTCGACATTCATGAGGGCCTTGATAGCACCCTGCTAATTCTGCAGCCCCACTTTAAGGCAATGTCCAATTTTTCTGAAATTCAGCTGATTAAGGAGTATGGCCGTTTGCCGCTGGTGGAGTGCTACCCTAGCCAGCTTAACCAGGTATTTATGAATCTAATTGACAATGCTATAGATGCCCTTAATCAGCAGATTGAAGCAGGCGAGCGTACGCAGCTTGATATGCTTCCTTGCATTAAAATTAGTACCCAAACTGACAATGGCCAGATTGTTATTACTATTTCGGATAATGGGCCAGGTATTCCAGACGTAAATAAAGAGCAACTGTTTGACCCATTTTTCACCACTAAACCGGTTGGCCAGGGAACAGGTCTGGGGCTTGCTATTAGTCATCAAATCATAACAGAGCGCCATGGTGGTAGCCTCACCGTATTGTCAACCCTGGGAAGTGGCACTGAGTTTCGAGTGGTGATTCCTCTGCATCAGAGTAATATTTAAGGCACCATTCCCTCGGGTAGCGAGGCGATATGCTGGGCAATCGATCCTGGATGGGTTAACCATGCTACATCGCTATGCTGGGCGGCGTCTTTGGCAATGTGGGTGAGGGCACGTCGCAGATGACGCAGGCGAAAGGGTTGACCCACAATGTAAGCGTGTAGGGCAATGCCATAGACCAGGGGCTGTTCCTGAGATTGCTGCTTCATCTCGTCATACTGGTCAATAATCATATCGGCAAAGTCTGAGGCCGACATGCGGCGCACAGCAATGGCTGGAATATCGTTAACCTCCTGGGGGTAGGGTACCGCCAAAATACGGTTTTGCCGGGTCTTAAACCAAATTGGTTGATCATCGCAGCACCAGTCCAACTGGTAGGTGTACCCCGCCTCTTGTAGCAGGTCTGGAGTGAGCGGGCTCTGGGCAATCCAGGGACCAAGCCAGCCCTGGGGCGCTTTGCCCTCGTACTGGGTAATAACGTCGGTTGTTTCGCGGATTAGTGCGGTTTCGTCTGCTTCAGACAGGGTGCTCTGGCGTTCAGAGTTGGTGCGACCATGGGCGACAATTTCGTCGTTGCGATCGCGAAATGCCGCAATCACCTCAGGACAATAATCGTAGAGTGTAGAATTGGCCAAAAGCGCAACCGGCAACCCCAAGGCCTCAAACAGTGCCAACAGCCGCCATACCCCCACCCGGTTACCGTAGTCTCGCCAAGCATAGTTAAGTACGTCGGGCTGAGGCCCACCCGGCGCAAGCTCAGCCCCCAGCCCCTCTCCAAAAGCAAAATGCTCTAAATTTAGACCGATATAAACAGCAAGCCGACGTCCCTGAGGCCAGTCATAGTTGGGCCGATGAACAATTGCAGAATAACCGTAGCGTCCATGGGTAGATAATTTCAACCCGCACCTTTCTAAAACACTGATCGGATAGTATCACAGATGAATATTAGAAAAAGTCTCTCTTAATCGAGCTCAGTTTTCAAATTAGCGTTGACAGATTGATAAGACTTACCTTTACCAGTTCCCGAGGTTGATGCGACAACGTAGCATAACTGATGTTTTGTCTACTAATTAATACTTTGAGAAGGAGGAATTTTTAAGATTGTTACCACTACACAGCTAACACTGTATTGCAACGGCGGAGCACAGGTAGTTAATCAGAAGCTAAAATACCGCCGTCGTTGAACTCAACGTTACACACTTTACCAGTTACTATGGGCGACATAGAAAGTCTTATCATATGGAAGTATATGTCTATTTATGGGCGAAATCCTTTACACCAAAAGGCTTGTACTTGAACCCTTAGAACTAGCTGATGTTCAAGCCATTTACGATATAGCCAAAGAAAGAAAAAGTATTGAAGACTTTCAATATGTTGCTGACAATCTTAATGATGTTAGAGCTTGGCTAGAGCCTAGCTATCATGATCCAAATAATTTAGTTTGGATCATACGAAAACGAGGGCAGACTATAGGACTCTTTGACGTTTGCTTTGAAGCCGAATACTCCGATTTAGAGGCTAATGTATGTCGAATCGGATATTTCCTCGACTTTAGGGAACACAATCAAGGCTATATGACAGAGGTACTACTTGCGATAATAGACTGGCTGTTTCGTTCTACATATGTTGAACGGATTGAAGCAGGGGTTACGCTGCACAATATACCTTCATATCGTATCCTCGAAAAAACAGGGTTTATTCGAGAGAAGGTGATAAAAGACAATTGGAAATGGTATGACAAGTCCTATGATAGTGCATACTACTATTTATCTAAACCCATCCACACCGACCACCGAAAGTAGCTCGATATCATGCAAGGGATATCTACAGCGGGTAAGGGACAGCATTAATCATTCCAGTCAAAATCTACACTATCTGGCTAGCAGAGCTCTTAAGCAAAGTCGAAAGGAACACCTATCGTAAATCAATCGAGTACCTGAATCGAATCACCGGCTTTAACAACGCCTTCGACTAAAACAGCTCCATACACCCCTGCAAATCCTGAATGAGCCTTATTCACATGCTTAACAATCTCAGGATTTGCTTCAGACGTATCCGGATCTAGGGTGATCATTTTGCAACGAGGATCGCGTTCGAGCACATTGATCTCTAGCATCTCACCAATCTTCAGGCGTTTGCCCACCAGTTCAGTCTCGTAGGGCTTATCTTCATTCCAGTCGATATACAAGTTGGCTCGAAAACGACGTTTGTCGATTTCCATATCCAACTCTTGCGTAAGTAGATCGCACAGCTGCAACGAAAATAGAGACAGAGGACGACAATCATATTGACTTCTCTGAGTAAATTTTAGACTCAGTGTCTGATCGTCTGTCACAGTTTTAAGGTGTCCCAAAAATGAACCATCTTTAAGGTTATAGGTCTCCCCATCAGGGGTTTCCACATCAACTGCAAATTGCTCGGTTTCTGGATACAGTGGATTAATGCCAGGAGCCATGCCCTGGGCGGCTTCTAAATGTTCAGGTTTAAGGGTGGCTGCCTGATTTTTATAATGAGGCTGATAGAGCAGAAGCGATTCTTGCTCACGGGCCGTATGCCAGGGAAACCCAGGATTTCCACTACCCTTAACAACACCGTAAAGACGATCTCCCATCAAACCAGCAAAGGCGACGAAGGCTTCATCTAGTTCTTCACCACGCATACTTTTGACAGGATAACGCCAAATGCTATCTATCGTGCCAACAACAGACATAATGCCATCCTCAAGGTAGACAATGCATATAATTCTCTACATCCCAGTCACTGGTAGTAGCCAGGAAGCGGATCCACTCATCGCGTTTATACTCGTCAAAGAGACGATACATTTCACCGGGCAGTGCTGATTTAATTACCTCATCGTCTGCAAGACGTTCCAACGCCTCACCCAGAGACATGGGCAGCTTCTTCACCTGCTTGCCCTCTTCCATCGCTTCATAAATATTGCGCTGTTCGGGTTCACCGGGATCTAGATTGTTGCTAATGCCATCATCAAATGCCTTCAGCATCGCTGCTGCCATCAGGTAAGGATTCACCATGGAGTCCACAGCGCGATACTCAAACCGTCCTGGTGCCGAAACCCTGAGACCACAGGTACGGTTTTGATAGCCCCAGTCTGAGTAAACCGGTGCCCAGAAACCCGCATCCCACAACCGACGATAGGAATTTACGGTAGAACAACCAATGGCGGTCAGGGCACCCAGGTGGGCGATGACACCACCAATACAATTTAGGCCAACAGGACCAGGCACCCGTGGAGAACCACCCTCAACGGGCATAAAGGTGTTCTCTCCACCGGAGTGATAGGTGTAATTGCCGTCCATTCCTGGTAATGTTTCCAGGTCAAAGGTGTTAATCTTCTCTTCCCCACCCCGCCATAGAGAGAGATTGTGATGACAGCCAGATGCCGATACCCCTAAAAAGGGTTTCGACATAAAACAGGCAATCAGGTTAAACTCACGGGCCACTTGAGCACAGATCTGACGATAGGTGGTTAAGCGATCGCAAGTTCTCAACGCATCGTCAAACATAAAGTTCAACTCTAGCTGCCCCGGCGCGTCCTCATGATCTCCTTGGATCATATCCAGACCCATGGCCCGACTATATTCAATGACTCTCAGAAAGACTGGGCGTAGCTCTTCAAACTGATCGATATGATAACAGTTTGGCTTGGTTACCCCACCATCGGGTTTACCATCAGGTCCTTTCTTGAGCCACATCATTTCAGGTTCACAGCCATGGCGTAGCTGTAACCCATGCTTTAGCTGAAACTCATCATGGATACGTTTGAGATTACCGCGACAGTCACTGGTAAGAAAAGCACCAGGGTCTTCAATTTCTTCGCGATTACGAAAACAGAAACAGTAGACCCTGGCTACGCGTTTATCCCATGGAAGCTGACAAAATGTTTCTGGGTCAGGAATAGCAACAAGTTCTGCAGCTTCTGGACCATATCCCATATAGTTTTGGGTACGATCAATGGCCAGATTTACCGTCGCCCCATAGACCAGCTGGATCCCCTTTTCTGCCATGGTTTCCCAATGGTCCGCAGGTGCACCCTTGCCAGTAATTTTTCCGGTGATGGAGATAAATTGATAGTAAATGTACTGGATACCCAGATCATCAATCTTGGTACGAACCTGCTTTACCAAATCCGCTCGTTCATCTGACCTAACGTAAGCCTCTAAATCTGTCAAAGCCTTTTCCATCATAGGCTTTGCCTGTGTGAGAACTCCAGTCACTATCGGAATCTCCAATCTATGGGGGCAGTCTACAGTTAAAGCTAACTTGTTATGACATGTTTGTATCGAGAGCTACGAGAATGGAAATGGTTTCCAGGGAATCCACTTCTGCCAAAGTGTCTCCAACGTGCCATCTTGAATTAGCGCAGAAAGAGCATTGTCTAATTTCTCTGACAATTCAGGTCGATTCTTGGCGACACCAATGGAAAACTGAGCCCGTGTGGGCAAACTAAAGGCCATGCGCAGATTAGGGTCTTCTGCTTCTGCCACCAGAAGTACTAGCTCATCATCGATCAGCGCATCAATCTCTCCCGCTCGCAAAGCTTCGAGCATTTCAGGTAAAACCTTGTCACTCCCAGGGTAGGGAACTGCTATTGCCCCTGGAAAATCTTCTACCAGGGCAATATTTGTGCTATCGGCTAAACCACCGACCCGCTGCCCCTTTAAATCTTCTGGAGAGGAGGCGGTGCTGCTGTTTTTTACCAAAACAGACTCATCAAATAAGCCATAAGGCTGGGTGAATGTAACATACTGTTGTCGCTCGGCAGTAATGGCCTGGTTGAACCAGACAGCATCATAGTCTCCAGAGTCCATACAGGTGTAAAACTCCGCCATAGGTAGATTGTGCCAGACTGGGGTCAGGCCCAACTGATTGCAAATGGCACGGGCTAAGTCTGGCTCATAGCCCCTACGCTCTCCATCTGCTGTCACATAGCTCATGGGACGAGCATCAAAATCGCTGGCCACGATATTGAGATAGCCCGGTTGGACAGTCAGTTCAGCTGTTAATAATTCTTGAGATTTCATAAAGGGTAACAACGCGCACATCCTGAATAAGCTTTCAACTTATTATGACAAGTAGAAGGTGTCTAGATTGTTTTGTCAACAGTTGGTATTTAGATTTTGTCCTAGGTTGAGGTCTTAAACGTCTTCTGCGATAAGCCTCTAGATATAAACGGTGAACAGAGTTTGGATCTCCGTCTTGAAGCAGTAGGGTGCTTTTATGGTTTATCAGCCAGTACAACTTTCCCCAGAGCAGATTACTCAATTTCGAGAAGATGGTTTTCTAATAGTGGAAAATTTCTTGCCGTCCGATTTTGTTGGGCGGTTGGTGAGTCGTTTGGGTCCTCTGTTTCATGGAGAATTTGAGACAGGTATTTATCCAGATGAGTGGTATTGGCGTCCAGGGTTGAGCCTGCCCGATGTGACGCGGGAAATGTGTAATGCTTGGAAGTGCGATCGCACCATCGCGAGCCTGGTTCTCTCTTCTGAAATTGGTCGTCTCACCGCGACATTGGCTGGTTGGGAAGGGGCTCGTATTGGTCAGGACAGCATGTGGATAAAGCCCCCCCAGGCTAAGCCTGTGGCCATGCATCAGGATGGTGCCTATATCGATTACTTAGATCCAGCCGCCATGATGACCTGTTGGATCGCCCTGGATGATGCCACGCCTGCCGATGGCACCCTGGTCTATGTGAAAGGATCTCACAAGTGGCCGTTAGTGGATGTTGAGGGGGAGTTTCATGCCCCCACTAAGGACTATCGCTGGGCCATGCTACAGGCCGCTGAGAATGCGGGAGTGGATGAGCCAGAACTGATGTTTGTAGAAGTGCCTGCTGGGGGCTGTGCCTTTCACCATGGACGTACCTGGCATGGGCTGTGTCAGACCACTCGCAAAGAGGGCACATTCCACAGTATTGGTTTGCATACGATTCCATCGAATGCAAAGTTCCATCCGGTGAATGAGCCAGGATATATCTACGGTCGCTATAAGCGAGTGGGCAATACCCAGATGGATGAGAGTTTCTTTCCAGTGCTCTGGCAGAAAGACGGATATCGCAGTCCCCACTTAGCTGAGTATTGTGCAGATCCGCTGGCTGCTGTGGCTGCTGTTGTTGTTTAGTATTTTTGACCTTTTCTGCTCCCCATGACGACCGAAACTTTTACAAATCCATCTCTTGAAAATCCATTTAACGGTCTCAGTGAGGACTTTGACCCCCAGTGGTTGCTTACCCCAGAACAACAGGCACTGCAGGTTAAGTTGATTGAACTGTGTGCTACTGTTCTACGACCGAATGCGATCTCATCCGATCGTGAGCTTGTGTATCCGCGTGAAAATTTTAAGGCGCTTGCGTCCTTAGGGTTATTAGGTCTGTTTGTTCCTAAGGAGTGGGGTGGTCTGGGTGAGAATCATATCTGCGCTGCTATGGTGGTCGAAACCATTGCCCGCTATGGTTGTCCCAGTACAGCGATGTGCTACACCATGCACCTGGGAGCGGTTGCAGCTGCCTTGTTTCGGTGTCATGAAAATCCTGAACTGCAATCGTTGCTAAAACGGCTAGACAAGGAAGTTCTAATTGGCACACTTTCCTATTCCGATCCAGAAACAGGGTCTCATTTCTGGTATCCGGTTTCATCCAATGCTAAATCCACAGGTGACGGCTGGCAGGTATTTAAGCGAGCCTCCTGGACTACCTCGGCAGGCTTTGCCGACTGGTATATTGTGCAAACCACCAGTCCTGACTTTGCGGGAGACTATTCTGATCTGTCTTGTTTCCTGATTTATGGCAATGAAGTTCAGGCAGAGCCCCACAAGTGGGATGCTCTGGGATTGCGGGGTAATCAATCGGGGACTCTTTTAGTAGATGGTGTAACCATCCCTACTCAGCGCATGGTGGGGCCAGTGGGAGACGGCACTGCCTCCAATGATGAGATTGTCGATCCGTTTTTCCTGCTGTGCTCATCCGCCTGCTGGAATGGCATCGCCATGGGAGCCATTGACATTGCCAAAAAGCACGTTACCCGCAAAAAGCATGTAGATGTAGGCATGCGGGTAGCAGACTATCCGACAATTCAGGATTACTTTGGCGAAGCCATTATCGACACCGGCAGCTGCCGCATGTTTACGTTCTCCATGGGGCAACTGATGGACCAGCTGACCAATGGGTGTGACTGGACACTGCATAAGGACATTTCAGCCCTGCCCCGGTCGGTCTATCTCCACTGGTACTGGCAGATAAAGTTTTCAGCGGCTAAGAATGTGGCCCATGTGTGTGACAAAATGCTCCATGCCTGTGGGGGCTCCGGCTTTAAAAAAGATATGGAAATAGAGCGCTATCTGCGGGATGGTAAGGCTGGCTGGGTGATGGGACCTACCAATGAGATTTTACGACAGTTTGTGGGTAAGTCGGCCCTGCTTGGATTTGAAAGTCTCGACTATTGGAATCAATCTGTTAATGAACGAGTGCTACATAATGAACTGAAGAAAATGGATGCGGATAAGAAGCGTCAGTTAGCGGAGAGTCTGCTGACGGAGTTGGAAGAGGCTGAAAAGGTGCCAGCGATGGCTGCGGTTAGTGGCTAAGGAGGATTGCCCCATGACCCTTGCTCAAGAAAGAACTATTACAACATTAACCGTCGATCACCCTTTAGAACCGTTGACGCCAGATGAGATTGCTGCAGCGGTGGCGATTATCCGTCAGGAAAAGTCTCTCGGATCTAGCTTTCGTTTTGCCACGGTCACCCTCAATGAACCAGCAAAGGCGATCGTGCTGGGTTTTCAACCAGGTGATGCGATTGAGCGAGAAGCGTTTGTGATCCTGCTGGACAATGCTACGGCCCAGACCTATGAGGCGGTTGTTTCCCTTAGTAGGGGCACAGTAAAATCCTGGGAACACATTCCCGGTGTGCAACCGTCGATTATGTTGGATGAATTTGTAGAATGCGAGGCGGCGGTTAAGGCCAGTGAGGAGTTTAGGGCTGCGATCGCAAAACGAGGTATCACTGACCCAGACCTGGTCATGGTTGACCCCTGGTCTGCAGGCAACTATGGCATTGCTGATGAAGAAGGGGTACGACTTTCCCGAGCCCTATGCTGGGTCAAAGCTAACCCTACAGACAACGGCTATGCCCGCCCCATTGAGGGCGTGATCCCGGTGGTGGACCTCAACAAGATGGAGGTGATCCGGGTGGAGGATTATGGTGTAGTGCCGTTGCCGCCAAAGGATGGCAACTACACCACCGAATACGTCAAAGATTATCGACAGGATCTAAAACCTCTGGAGATTGTTCAGCCAGAAGGCCCCAGTTTTAGCGTCAAGGGACATGAAATTTCCTGGCAAAAGTGGAAAATTCGTATTGGTTTCACCCCACGGGAAGGCTTAGTTCTCTACACCGTTACCTATACCGACCAAGGAGAAGAACGCCCCATCTTCTATCGTGCTTCCCTCGCCGAGATGACGGTACCCTATGGCGATCCAAAGCCTTACCACTATCGTAAAAACGCCTTTGATGTGGGTGAATATGGCATTGGTTCTCTGGCCAATTCTCTTAAGTTAGGCTGCGACTGCCTGGGCGAGATTTACTATTTTGATGCCTTTATCACCGATTCTCGTGGAGGCATTGCCCAGATTGAAAATGCCGTCTGTCTCCATGAAGAAGACTTTGGCATTCTCTGGAAGCACATGGACTGGCGCACAGAACATACTGAGGTTAGACGGTCGCGCCGTCTAGTAATCTCCTTTATCGCCACTGTGGGTAATTACGAATATGGCTTCTACTGGTATTTCTATCAGGATGGCACCATCCAGTATGAAATCAAGCTTACAGGCATGGTCAGTACGGCAGCGGTGATGCCGGGTGAGGTTCCCAAATATGGCACCTTGATTGCCCCGCAGCTAAATGCGCCGATTCACCAGCATATTTTTAACGTGCGGATGGATATGTGTGTGGATGGCGTAAACAACTCCGTTTATGAGGTGGATATTGTGCCTGAAGAGGATGACCATAATCCTTACGGCAATGCTTTTTATGCTAAGTCCACACTGTTACCAACCGAGCAAGCGGCACAGCGAGAAATCGATCCGATGAAGGGTCGCTATTGGAAAATTGTGAACCCGTCAAAGACCAATGCCATGGGGTATCCCACTGCCTATAAGCTGATGCCGGGAGAGAATACGCTGCCCCTGGCTCGACCTGATGCTAGCGTGATTAATCGAGCCACTTACATGACCAAGCACTTGTGGGTAACCCCCTACAGCCCCGATGAGAAGTTTCCGGCGGGGAACTATCCAAACCAGCATCCTGGTGGTGTAGGGCTCCCGGAATGGACTCAAGCGGATCGTCCCGTTGACGATACCGATGTGGTGGTGTGGTACACGTTTGCCCATAGTCACTCTCCCCGCGCAGAAGATTGGCCGGTGATGCCGGTAGGCACCATTGGGTTTATGCTGAAGCCGCTGAATTTCTTTGATGAGAATCCGGCGAATGATGTGCCGCCATCGTCAAAGAATCATAGTAGTAAGACTTGCTGTGGGTAAATGCAAGTTTCTACCGTTCTATCCCCTCCCACTTATCAAGACATCCCAGCACCCTTAGGACAGGTTGTCGCTGAATATCGTATCGCCCCAGGAACCGCCGTCTCCTACACCGTCACCCAGGGCCAATACATTCAAATTATCGACGTCTCTGGTGCCCAATGCTCTGACTTTCTGGCCTTTAACGCCAAGGACTACACCCAGGAGATCGACAGTACTGTCACCCGCACCCTCAATGGCATCGCCAACCCCCAGGCCGGTCTCCACAGTAAATATTTCTCCCAAGCCATGCAGCCTCTGGTAGAGGTCATCCAAGACATCTGCAGTCGTCACGATAGCTTTTTCCTTGCCTGTACCTCACGCTACTACGAAGATGCAGGCTATCCAGGGCATCCCAGCTGTAGCGACAATTTTAATCGGGTACTCGCTCAATATGGGATTGCCAATAGATCAGGATGGTCTGCCATTAACTTTTTCTATAACACCCAGGTAGATTGCCACGGCAATATTCTCTCAGAGGAATCCTGGTCACGACCAGGGGACTATGTATTGCTCAAAGCTCATCAAGATTTGCTGTGTGCTAGTTCTGCCTGTCCTGACGACATTGACCCGGTCAACGGCTGGCAGCCTACGCCCATACATGTACGCATTTATGAGGCCAATCAACCTGCTAACCCAACATTCTCCCCAGCCATGGGTCGACGGGTCGCGGCGGATTTTCCCCTGCGGCTGACCCAAGACAGTGCCTTTACACCCGGTATTCGTCAACTTACCGAGAACCTGACTGAATACAATGGCTTTTGGGTGCCCAATAGTTTTGCTCACCAGGGGGACCAGGCAGAATATTGGGCATTGCGTCAGCGAGCGGCGCTGATGGATCTCTCCGCCTTGAGAAAGTTTGAGGTTATGGGGACCGATGCTTTTACCCTGTTGCAGTATGCCTTTTCTCGTGACCTGGAGAAAGTCACCCCAGGACGGTCTGCCTATGGGTGTTTACTTAATCCCCACGGTGGCATTTTGGATGATGGCATTGTCTTTTGCGTTACCTCTACCCACTATCGCTATGTTGGCAACTGCGACACGGATGGTGATTGGCTCGCACGAATTGCCCAGCGTCAGGGTTGGTCGGTCACCATTGAGGCCGTCAGCGATCGCATCCATAATCTGGCCCTACAGGGACCAAAATCTCGCGATATTTTGAGACCTTTGGTGACATTCACCGAGCCAACAATCACCCTCGACACCCTGGGCTATTTTCGATTTGCCACTGCTAAACTGGCGGATATTCATCTATTGCTCTCACGTACAGGCTACACAGGGGAACTGGGTTATGAACTGTTTGTTCATCCCGACGATGGATTACGGCTTTGGACTATTTTGCTTCAGGCAGGAAAGGCCAGCGGCCTTTTACCTCTGGGTATGCAGGCTTTAGACCGAGCCCGTATTGAGGCAGGTCTGTTGGCATCGGGCTATGAGTTTGACGATTTGACATCTCCCTACCAGGCGGGTATCGGTTGGACAGTGGCCATGAAGAAATCGGACTTTATCGGTAAGACCGCCTTAGAGAAAATTTGTCAGTATCCCCCCAGAGTAGCGGTGGGGCTTGTACTAGATACCCATGACGTGGCGGCCCATGGCCAGAACATTTATGCTCAGGGTGAACGCTGGCGTATTGGTCAGATTACCAGCGCTACATTCTCACCGATTTTGAACCAGAGTATTGCCATGGCTCAGATTGTCCCTGAGTATGCGAAACCTGGAACCCTGGTAGCAGTAGGCTTTCTGGATGGTATCAAACGTCGGGTTACCGCCCGTGTAGGAGCGTTGGCCGCTTTTGACCCTGCTAAAAGTCGAGTCCGCGTATGAGTGAAACTATTATGGATAATTCACTGTGGGATATGGCGGGGGTGGATGGTTTAGCGGTAGCCAAATATTTATTTGGAGAAGAGGTGGGCTATCTGGCCCCATTTCAGTCGTTGGAGACCGTGCTACAGGGCAAAGACTGTTCGGTACTGAGACTGTGCGATCGCAACTTTCGCATTTCCTACCCAGGCTCTCTCCATGCACTTATAGAACCACTCCAGGCCAATATCTGGCTGAAAAAATTTGATTGGCTAACAAGTATGGTTTTGCCAGATCATCTTTTCTCGACAATAATTTCCCACTCCACGGTCAGACCTCCCCACCGACTAAAGAATATCCCCAACCACCAGGCTGTTCCAGCGCAATTACGAGGTATTCCCATCTTATTATGGCGACATCCGCACCAGAGAAAATCCTCATTGGAGCTCCATATCGCCCAAAAAGATCTCAAGATTCTCGAAAAATTTATAGCAACGGATATTACGGAGGCGGTTCAGTAATACTGAATACAGTCCTATACAGATTTGCGTTGCATACTCTTGATATAACAAGTCGATCTAAGTTAGACCCGTTAGTCAATTTAGTTTATTCAGCCAGTACGAATAATCGGATACAGACTACTGACCTTTATGGGTCAGAGATTTGTGGAGGATCTCTTCTGCCAACACTTTGGTAGGAGTGGTTTAAATGCTTCGATTTTTCTGTTGACTGAGTGCTTGTGTTAGTGATGCAACATTCGTAGATCTAGTCATCGGAGCCCGTATGTCTCCTGAATCGCAAGAATTTCTCGCAACGTTTGTATCGGAGTCCTATTACTATTGGGCTTCCGTTTTTATGATCCTTATTCACGTAGGCTTTTTAGCCTATGAAGGTGGTGCCTCGCGTTCTAAAAACGTTCTGGCTACTATGATCAAGAACCTGCTCACCTTATCTATAGTTGGTCTTACCTTTTTCTTCTTTGGCTGGTGGGTATACAATGCCTTTCCACTGTTCCCACTAACTGGCGGAATCGTTGGTCCCTGGACCAGTGCAGCGTCTGAAGGGATTGTTGGTGAGGTATTGGGCTTGGTGCAGGCCTCCTATCCCTGGTCCCCCGCCATGGGTCCCAACATTGCCGATAACCTTACCGGTGTTTTCTGGTTTGCCTTCGCCCTGTTTTCCATGACCACCGCATCTATTCTTTCGGGTGCAGTGATTGAACGCATCAAAGTAGGTGCCTATGCCATTCTGGCCGTGGTCCTAGGATCGTTTACCTGGGTAGTTGCAGCGGCTTGGGGCTGGCACCCTTACGGTTGGTTTTTAACTAACTTTGGCTACCACGACTTTGGTTGTTCGGCAGTACTACACGGCGTCTCTGGTTTCTTTGCTCTGGGTGTTCTAATTAATCTGGGTCCCCGTATTGGCAAGTTTGACGCGAACGGTAAGCCAAGAACCATTATGCCTCACAACTTACCCCTGACCATGGTAGGTTTGATGCTTATTTTTGTAGGCTTCTATGCATTTTTAGCCGCCTGCGTTATCTTTGTTCCTGGTCAAACCGCAGAGATTACCATTTATGGCACTCCCATGACTCTGGCCTCTGTTGGTGTGAATACCACATTGGCACTGTGTTCAGGGATTGTCGGTGCTTACATTGGTTCTAAGGCCGATCCATTCTTTACCATTTCAGGTGGCCTGGCGGGGATTATTTCCGTAGGGGCGGGTTTAGACCTCTACAGCCCTCCAATGATTATTTTGATTGCCTTTATCGGCGCTTACACCATGCCTTTTGTTGGCGCTGCCATTGAGAAAGCAGGCATTGATGATGCGGTTGGTGCGTTTGCTGTCCATGGCTACTGTGGCGTAATTGGTGCCATGACAGTGGGAATTATGGCCTCTGGTTATCCTCAAGGTGATGGCATTCCCCTAACTGGATTTTTTGGACAGCTGGTCGGTACCCTTGTTTGCACGATTATCCTTGGCTTTATTCCGGGATACGGCGTCAGCTTTGTCCTTAAAAAGCTTGGCATGCTTCGCGTCTCTCCAGAAGAGGAGATTGCTGGTTTAGACATTGCCGATTTTGGTCTTGAAGGCTATCCAGAATATCCCATTTTACCTGAACAAAATGGCCAAACGCCAGAGCCTGCCATGGTTGGGTCAAGAGCTAGCTCGCAGATGTAAGGAGCAATTTAATGACAAGTCCATTTTCCACGTTAGAAGAGTTTAACGCAGCCATTGATGGTCCCACTGGAGGTGCGATTTATACATTCGCCCATACTCCGGCTATAAATGCCATTGCACTGCTAGTCTCTGTTGGCCTATTTTTCTGGTTTATTGTCGCCACCTACGCGACACACCATGAACTACCGTCCATAGACAAATCACTCAATCGTTTAAGCAGTTTTATTGTGATTGGTCTACTCTCTTTGGTGGCTGCCGATCATTTAAAACCAACCAGTCAGCAGCGACAGTCTGCTGAAGCTGCGCCTAAAACAAGCGTTACTCAATCTTCTAAACGAGCTGCCCCATTGGCTCTGTTGGGTATGACTGGGATTGGTTTGCCTGGCTTACGTCGACGCCGCAAGCGGATATATCGCAATTTTTCTTCTCCCAGGCGTTAACGTTTCAGACGTTCCCATTTAACAGACTGAACATACACACAACCAAGCACTGTGTTTCTTTTGGGGCACAGTGTTTTCTTTCATTGAGGATTAGCAACGCTGTTTCGCCTGATGCATATAGATCTGCTACCTAATCTTGACCCACTGTTGGCTCTGCATCAGCAGGAGAATCAGCAGCCGGACAATCTCTGTGGTCCCTATTGGGTGTCATTGCTGCTACGGGCCTATAGAGATGTAGCCGTAACTGCGGTAGATGTTGCGATCGCAGCCTCTACAGTCCTACCTAGCCATGGTAATCCTACTGATTGGCTCCCGCCTAATGCCCATTCTCTCCAGGGGCCAAAGTATGATCAGATCCCAACAGATGCGGATTTGACTATCTGTGGCACTTCTATAACAGGTCTCATCCAAGCTACAACTACCCTGAGCAAAGGACAATTCTGTCTAATTCCCTGCCAAGCTATCAACTGGCAAAATAGATTAACGATTCTTTGGGAGCTATGCCAAAGCCATCCCCATTGGCACGCTGTTCCTCTATTAAATCCCCACACCAGCTACTTCTGGGGGACAAGCCCCCCACCCCTCACCCCAATTTCTTTTCTAGAATCGAAGCCAATATCCCCCCCACCCACTGACTGGAGTGTCGGCCATTTTAATCTGCTTATCGGAGCAGTTCAGCAGGATACCAATCGTCTCTATGCACTGCTCGACACTTATCCACAGTTTGGTTGGCAGGGGCTACATTTGCA
>JBCCXQ010000063.1:0-21403 GCA_039191365.1 Cyanobacteria bacterium P01_F01_bin.13
CTTGAGATCTGGTAGCCTATTCACTATCGGTATTTTAATGTACGGCTAAATTTTCCAAACTAGGAGGAGGCGTGTAGTCAATGGGACTACCCTGGTACCGGGTACATACAGTCGTGGTTAACGATCCCGGACGACTGATTTCTGTACACTTGATGCATACTGCCCTTGTGGCAGGTTGGGCTGGCTCTATGGCCCTGTTTGAGTTAGCAACTTTCGACCCAAGTGATCCTGCTCTGAATCCCATGTGGCGTCAGGGTATGTTTGTCATGCCCTTCATGGCTCGCCTCGGTGTAACCGGGTCTTGGGGTGGCTGGAGTGTTACTGGAGAAACAGGTGTTGATCCTGGTTTCTGGTCTTTCGAAGGCGTTGCACTTGCACATATCGTGCTATCCGGTCTGCTATTCTTAGCGGCCGTTTGGCACTGGGTTTTCTGGGATTTAGATCTATTTCGTGACCCTCGAACTGGTGAGCCCGCCTTGGATTTACCCAAGATGTTTGGCATTCACTTGTTCCTATCTGGTTTACTTTGTTTCGGTTTTGGAGCATTCCACTTAACGGGTGTATGGGGTCCCGGTATGTGGGTATCTGACCCCTACGCCATTACTGGGCATGTGCAGCCAGTTGCACCGGAATGGGGACCTGGAGGCTTTAACCCCTATAATGCGGGCGGAATTGTCGCTCACCACATTGCTGCTGGTATTGTCGGCATTGTAGCAGGCCTATTCCACCTAACCGTGCGTCCCCCCCAGCGTCTATACAAGGCGTTGCGTATGGGTAACATCGAAACAGTTCTTTCCAGTAGTATCGCGGCAGTATTTTTTGCTGCGTTCGTTGTGGCCGGTACCATGTGGTATGGCAACGCAACTACTCCTGTTGAGTTGTTCGGTCCTACTCGCTATCAATGGGATGCCGGTTACTATCAGCAGGAAATTGAGCGTCGTGTTCAAGCTGATATGGGCGCTGGATTGAGCCGTCAGGAAGCTTATGAAAACATTCCTGAGAAACTTGCTTTCTACGACTATGTGGGTAACAGTCCTGCGAAGGGAGGTCTATTCCGAGTAGGTCCTATGGATAGTGGTGATGGTATTGCTACTAGCTGGTTGGGTCACCCTGTATTCACAGACTCTGAAGGTCGCGAGCTTTCGGTTCGTCGTTTGCCCAACTTCTTTGAAACATTCCCTGTAGTCTTGACTGACTCCAGTGGTGTGGTTCGTGCAGATATTCCTTTCCGTCGTGCTGAATCTCAGTTCAGTATTGAGCAGACTGGTGTATCCGTTACTTTCTATGGTGGTGAGCTCGATGGTCAAACCATTAAGGACCCTGCTCGCGTTAAGCGCTATGCTCGTAAGTCATTGCTGGGTGAGCCCTTTGAGTTCGATCTAGAGACTTTGGATTCTGACGGTGTATTCCGTTCTAGTCCTCGCGGCTGGTTTACCTTTGGCCATGCAGTATTTGCACTGCTGTTCTTCTTTGGCCATATCTGGCATGGTTCTCGTACTCTATACCGCGACGTATTCGCTGGTGTGGATCCCGACCTATCTCCTGAGCAGGTCGAGTGGGGATTCTTCCAGAAGGTGGGCGACAAGTCCACTCGTACTAGCAGCTAATTGTTAGTTGTAAACTGAATGAATGGCCTGGCGTCTCGTCGGGCCATTTTTTTGGAATAATGGTATTACCTGGCAGCCCTTGCTGGTGTCTACGGCAATGGCACTAATGTTGATTGAGTAGGACTAAACAATGGAAAGTGTTGCTTACATTCTGATTTTCACTTGCATTATCGGTACGCTCTTTTTTGCGATCGCATTTCGTGAGCCTCCCCGGATTAAGAAAGACTAGTCTGTCTAGTACCTAGGCCTGAAGATTTTTTACAGCCTAGACTGTGACGCATATTTAGTCCTCTTAGTGGTATGAATGACATAATAGAGGTACTAACTTCTTTGCATTTGACGAAGTTAGCCTCTATTTTTATTGTAAGCATGGTCTAATAATCGAGGCCCGCTTCATCGCTCTTGGGTTTACTTCTCTATGCAGTGTCCCTTCTGTCAGCATCCCAGCAATCGCGTCCTAGAATCTAGATCGGCAGAAGCTGGTCGTAGTATTCGTCGACGCCGGGAATGTCTAGAGTGTCATTGTCGTTTTACTACCTATGAGCGTATTGAATATGTTCCCATTACCGTAGTGAAGCGGAATGGAGGTCGAGAGTTATTTAATCGCTCAAAGCTCTTGAGAGGAATCATTCGAGCGTGTGAAAAAACGGGTATAGAACCTGCTCGTCTAGAAAATATAGTCGATAATATTGAAGGCGATTTACAACAGCGCTCTACTAAAGAAATTGCTAGCGCTGATATTGGTGAGTTGGTTTTGCAGCAACTCAGACATTTGAGCGAGGTTGCCTATGTTCGCTTTGCGTCTGTATATCGCCAATTCACCGGTATTCGTGATTTTGCCGATACTTTAAGCCATTTGCAGGCCACTGATGGTACATCCGATGTGTCGTACACCATAAATGGCAGTCGCAACGGTTCTGCATTAACCGTTTAGGACTTTTTCGTCATCAATAAACACTCAAGTAACGCCAAAAATGGATCCTGTAATACTCAGTGACAGCAGGACTAAATTCACTTATCATAAATAGTCTTGCAAAGGTTTGTGTATTTTGCTAATTTTTGGCACGGCTGCTCGTGTCATAGCTGCCGTATGTTAGTATTGATTGCTTTGCAAGGCTCTTGGTTTTGAGCCTATCAGGTTCATGCTTGAGATGGTCTGACGCTCCATCTTAAGGGCAAAACTACTCAGAGTTTTTGGGGTAACGGTAGCGCATTTTGGGTGATGCCCTAACCTTGTCTGAGCTAAAATCTGGATCAATGTAGGGGCGGCACATAGACCCACAACATGTCCACTCGATTATGGAGAAACCGTAGGAAACATATAGCATGGTCAATTTTGAAACGACAGAAGCCGACATAGGTTTTACTCATGAAGACTTTGAAGCTTTATTAGATCAATACGATTATCATTTCAGTCCTGGGGATATCGTTCCAGGGACCGTTTTTAGTATCGAGCCCCGAGGCGCTCTGATTGATATTGGTGCAAAAACCGCTGCGTATTTGCCCATCCAAGAGATGTCAATCAATCGTGTCGAGGCTGCAGATGAAGTGCTTCAGTCTAATGAGACTCGTGAATTTTTCATCCTGACAGATGAAAATGAAGATGGCCAGCTAACGCTTTCTATTCGACGTATTGAGTACATGCGTGCTTGGGAGCGTGTACGTCAGCTTCAGAATGAAGATGCTACCGTTCGTTCTGATGTATTTGCCACAAACCGAGGTGGAGCCCTAGTGAGAATAGAGGGACTGCGTGGGTTTATTCCTGGGTCTCATATCAGCACTCGTAAGCCCAAGGAAGATCTAGTAGGTGAAGCATTACCTCTCAAATTTTTGGAAGTTGATGAAGAGCGCAACCGTCTTGTACTCAGCCATCGTCGTGCCCTGGTAGAGCGCAAGATGAATGGTCTGCAGGTGGGTGAAGTTGTGATCGGCGCAGTACGCGGTCTCAAGCCTTATGGTGCCTTCATTGACATTGGTGGAGTCAGCGGTTTGCTGCACATTTCTGAAATTTCTCACGATCACATTGACACGCCCAACACCGTGCTCAATGTCAACGATGAGATCAAAGTGATGATTATTGACCTAGATGCTGAGCGCGGTCGGATTTCACTATCTACCAAGCAACTCGAACCCGAACCTGGTGACATGGTTAAAAATCCTGAGATTGTGTTCGAGAAGGCAGAAGAAATGGCTGAACGCTATCGTCAACAGCTTTTGAAAGCGGCTGAAGCTGAGGCTGCTGCTGCTGCTGGTGATATGAGTGTCAGTGATGTTGACGAAAATTATAGCGAAGAAGATGCGACTGAAATGGCAGCAGTTGCTGAGTAATCAGGTAAGCATTTAGTTGGCAAACTGGCTAACAATGATCCACTGATTAACTAGTCTTGCTTTTTACCTTTATGTGGGATCTCTGGTCCCACATTTTTTATTGAAAATGAAACTGTTCAGGATAAATTAGTGGGCATCATTTCCTGCAATGGACAGACCTTTAGAGATGTCCAGGCAGTATTTATCGATAAAGATGGCACGCTGGCTGATGTTGCAAATTATCTTAGCCAGTTGGGATATGCTCAAGCTCAATTGATGGAAGACCAGGTGCCGGGCTCGTACGATATCATCCTACAGACCTTGGGATTTAACGATGAAGGGTTAACTGCGTCTGGCCTTTTGGCAGTCGGTAGTCGTCACGAAACCGTTATTGGCACTGCTGCTGCTGCTGCCATGGTCGGTTGTCCATGGATACAGGCGACTGAGTTGGCAGCGAACACTCTAAAGGCAGCAGATCAGAAATTTTTACCTAAAGCTAAATATACTCCTCTGTTGCCAGGGGCCTTAGATTTCTTGAAAAGACTCAAGCAGACCAGGCTGAAAATCATCATGGTGTCAGCAGATGCCCAGAATAATTTGGAAAATTTTGTGGCTTGCTATGGGCTCACCCCTTATTTTGACTATCTGCAGGGCGTGAGCAGCCAACAGCCTTCTAAAGTGGACCCTGGTTTCTTGCAGACCGCCTGTCATGAAATCGGGATTTTACCGCATCAGGGTGTTGTGATTGGTGATGCTGCCAGTGATTTACGTATGGCAGTAGCTGCCAGGGGATTTATTGGCTTTTTAGGAGGATGGTGTCCCCAAGTATCAGCAGCAAACATACTCCCTAGGTCTGCCTTAGGCCAGGAAACCTTGCCAAGTTATACGTTTGCTACAGACTTTAATCAGATTCTGCTAAATTAAGGCAATCTTGAAATAAAAATAGAGGTGACAAAAGAGCCACCTCTGATTCAACCTTGCTCTGCACATTTGTGCGTTTAGTTAAGTTCTATTGTGTTGGTCGCTTCTAGAAATCTCAAGTGACGCCCTGTCGAAGTTTGTAGAGTCATGACATCCGAACCATAACCGGACAATCCATACCTCGACGCCCGTACACTAATCTATAAAGCAACTGAGCCAAAAGCTGATGGCATTATTTCCAACCCATCGTCCTAAAAGACTTTCCTTGGGTCCCCTAGAAGCTGAAATTCTAGATATTTTGTGGGAACTCGGAGCCACTTCGGCAACAGTCATTCATGATCGCATCTTGGAAGATATCGATCGTGATCTGACCTATTCATCTGTAGCTACTGTACTGCGTCGATTAGAAGCTAAAGGTTGGATTGCTAAACAGCGTGTAGGCCGAGCTTACCACTGGGAACCGTTGCTTTCAGCAGACAGTGCGAAGGTGCTTAAGTCTCATGAACGCTTACAACAGTTTTTGGCTGCCAGCAATCCAGATATTGTGGCCGCTTTTGCAAATACTCTCGACCAGGCCAGTTTGGAGCAGCTAGAAGCCATTACCCAACGCATTCAGCTAGCGCGACGAGCTAGGTCAAAACAGCAGCAGGAGAAACAGCCATGATGCATGCGGGTTTAATGATGGCTGCGATCGCAATGGCACTTTTGCTGCGACTACTGCTTGCGCCCCGCTGTCTGCAAAACGCTCACTGGTTAGCCATATTGTCGTTGCTAACTGTTCCACCACTGCTACTGCTAACAACAGCTCTGGCCATTATTATCATGGGTCCTCATGGTCAGCTGGTGAATCCATTAGAAGGCTGGTGCAGCTACGGCGTCGCCTGGGGCTTTTTAAGTATGAGTGGGGCACTTTTGGGATACCTGGGATGGCATGCCCACCAAAGCATTCAACATATCCAACAGTATCCCCAGAAACTGGTGCAAGGTATCCCTACTCGTGTCCTGATGGAGGATGCCGCGTTTTGTGCCCAGATTGGGCTTTGGTCATCGGAATTGATCATTAGCCAAGGACTGCTTGACACGCTAGATAGCGAACACTTGACCGCTGTAATCGCCCACGAAAATGCTCACCGTTATTATCGCGATACATTCTGGTTTTTTTGGCTAGGTTGGCTGCGACGCCTCAGCCAATGGTTACCCTACAGCTATGAACTGTGGCAAGAGCTTTTATTGCTGAGGGAAATTCGAGCAGACAGTTGGGCCACCCGTTCTGTTGAACGTCTCACCCTGGCAGAGTCTTTGGTACAAGTTATTGCTGCCCCCTTGGCTCCCATCACCCTCGCTAACTTTAGCTGCCCAGCTTCTAGCAGCCGCTTGAGCCGTCGGATTGACGCGCTTTTATCAGACTATGACTACGGATTTCAGCCAACATGGTCACCCATGACCTACGGTTGTATTGTTGGTCTGGCATTAGGTCTGTTTCCTTTATGTTCGATTCCCTTTCATTACTAGCTGACTAAAACGGGACATCGGGGCCCGGTTCTGTTGATGGCTTAGCCACATCAGCAGGATCGTCATCCACGTCATCTAAATCAACAATCTGACCACTAAAGAATTGGGCAAAGCTTTTTACACTGCGGTCTAAATCGCTTTCTGCCTGCCAGGGAGACGGTTCAGCAGATACTTCTGCTGGCGGTGCATGGGGAGTGACGGGTGGTGTCGTTGGAGAAGGCTTGTCTGCTGGTACAGCCTGTGGAGGATGGCGCTCAGTGGGCACATCAGCGGTTTTCATAGCCGGTGCAGACGCCGTATTTAGAGGAGCCGCTGGTGGCGGCATCGCTATCGGCGATACGGTGGTTGCCCGATCAGCTCCATTCTTGGCCATAGCAACCACCATCGTGACGCGAAGCTTGTGGCCAAATACCTTTTCAAAGGCAGTTTCCACATTACTTAAGCGGTCTTGAGCCATGCGCATCAGCTTGTCATTGGTAATGCCAACGCAGGCTTCCACACCATCACAAGTAACGAGCTGGCCATGTTGTCGCATCAGGACCTGGGTGCCCATGGGGGTAAGCTGAGCGACTATTTTTGCCCAAATGTCACTGAGGCTGCCCATTGCTGGGGCATCTGAGACCACCTCTGGAGATGGTGACGATTTCGACACAGCAGCTTTTTCAGAACTAGCATCAACCGTAGCTGGCACTGCTGGCACTGCTGGCACTGCTGGCTCAGTACTGGATGGAGACACTGCCGCTGGCTTTCCCAATTTAACGTCAGAGGATTTATCGGTGGTTTGGCGAGTCTCTACTGATGGGACTGATGGGGTGACCTTAGGCGATTTCTCCTGAACGGACCGCTTGGTTGACTTTATAGGGACTATAGGCGGTTGAGTCGTTGCTATAGTAGCCTGTACCGATCCTAATGCTGAACTGCTCTGCCCTTGTGTTGAAGGCAATAGCCCCATCAGGATAATCTCCAACCAGAGCCTAGGTTGGGTGGTATTTTTGACCTGCACCTCTGCCGTTCGCAAATGCTGCTGACTGGACAACAATAACGACATTGGCAATGCCTGAACAAAGGCCACCATCTCTGCCCAAATAGGTGGGGTAATGGCCACTAAGTCTCTCCGCTCACCTGCCGTTTTCGCAATCAGCAAATCGCGATAAAACGCTACTAGGCTTTGCAACACCATCAGCGGTTCTCGTCCCCGGTCCATCAGCTGGCGAGCCAAAACCAGCACCTGGGCACCGTTATCCGCACTGACGGCTTGAACCAGAGCCAGCAAATCCCGTTCAGAAACGGCTCCTACTAGATCCCAAACCGCCTCAATGGTGATTTCGCCATCTAATAGACCTAGCTGGTCAAGTAAACTTTCTGCATCTCGCAAACCGCCCTGGGATAGCTGAGCGACTAGTTGCAGGGCATCTGGGGCAATGGCAATGGACTCTTGTTGGGCAATGTAATCCAAATGCTGAACCATCGGCTCCAGGGGAATGCGCCGAAAATCAAAGCGCTGGCATCGGGAAATAATTGTGGGCAATACCCGCTGAGGATCGGTGGTGGCTAATACAAACACCACATGGGGCGGCGGCTCTTCCAAAGTTTTCAGCAGCGCATTAAATGCAGCTGTACTTAGCATGTGCACCTCGTCGAGCACGTACAGCTTATGGCGACATTGCACCGGAGCAAACTGAGCTCGCTCAATCAGTTCACGAATGTTGTCTACACCGGTATTACTCGCTGCATCAATCTCGATAATATCGAGGGAAACACCGACCGTAATTTCTTGACAAACCTGGCATTGACCACAGGGCTCAGGCGTAGGAGCCTCGCTGTTTAAGCAGTTAAGAGATTTAGCTAAAATCCGAGCACTGGAGGTTTTACCAGTCCCCCTGGGGCCACAGAAGAGATAGGCTGGGGCGATGCGGTTTTGCTTGAGGGCATTGGAAAGGGTAGCTGCGATCGCATCCTGCCCAACAAGTTGGGCAAAGGTTTGAGGGCGATACTTGTGATGTAGAGGTTCGTAGGCCATAAATAGCATGCCCTACCTTAGTAACCGACAAAATAACAGCCCAACCAAAGGTGAATGCCCTTAAAAATTAATAAGCACACTAATTATAAAAGCTTTAGCGGTCTTCAACCTATTGCTAAAGTATCCTTAGCGGCCCATTTTCCTTGCCACCAAGTCAACCAACTGGGCCAGCGTCTAAAACGCTTACATAAATGTACTTCGTTCCCTTTAGAGGACCAGTGCACTTGATCAAAAATCTGATGCAAGATAAATAGACCACGACCACAATCGTCCGTGTTTTCACTATCGGTCCCGTCAGAGCAAATACGACATCCATGAGGAAACTCAAACCCACTCCCTTGGTCGGTAATTATCCACCAGTAAGTATCGTGGACCTTAGCATACTGCACAGAAATATGCTTGCTTGGATCCAAGCTATTACCATGTTTGGCCGCATTAACTAACGCTTCTTGCAAACCCAGTCGCAATTCATCACGCATTTGCGACGGAGCAATCTCTAACAACGTATCAATAACTGGATACAGATATAAAGTGGACGTAAAACTCAATTTGTCCCACTTTATTCCAGCGTATGATGTCATTACACTCACCATGCAATCAATCCTTAAAACCGAGCCCACTTATCATTTATTGCAGACTCATTATTCAACACAAATCCTAGCCTTCAAATTAATTTTATCTAGCTATGCAAGCGTAAAAACAGGCTCTTTTTTAATGGATGTATGTAATACGTATGACAGGGAATTAGTAAGTTTTTTTCTTTCCCCTAATATATCAGATCTGCAATAAGTCGAACCAAAAAACAGGAAAAACTATTGAATAAATTACTAATTTTCTATTTTTTCTAGACTAAGGAAAGATGTTTTCTCTGTCCATTTTTCCTACTGATTCATCTTTTGGGAGCAGAGCTATTTGCAGTATGAACTCTCTACAGAGAATAGCTTTAGTAATCCTTGAGATCCTTATAAATGTCGATTCATAAGGGGTTGAATGTATGAACAAAGACATACAGATTAAAAACTACTGCGATGACGCTTATTAGTATCCATCCCTTATCGATTCAAAAAATATTGACTCTACAAGGATCCCTCTAGTTAATCTCTGATCAAGGGCAAATATTAGTCTATTCATAATTTATACTGCGCCAAAAATGGACGAGTAATTTAACACTCAGCAATTTCAACTAGACCCGATGTTCTTAATATTGAATATTTTGAGGAATACAAGAAATCAGCAATTGCAATTTTTTCTATGTAAATGGTTTATTTCAGATAGTATTTAGCCGCCTCAGCTACGATTTCTGAAGCATCTTGGGCTAATGTAGCCAGGACGGGCAGCACATCCTCTGACTGAGGAGTATTTAGATAGTTACTCAATGCTTGAGCCAAACGATGGCGCACTTGCCAATCATCACTGTCGGCGAATGTTAATAGTAACGGCACTCCTCGCGGATCCGTTAACTCCCCCAGGGCACCAATCGCCGTGAGAGACACTAAATTATTTTTAGACTGCAATGCCTGTTCCAATAGCTCAAACCCACGATCGATGCCAAGCTCTCCCAGGCAAGCAACAATACTCATCTGCACGATCCATTCCGATGTGGTTTTGTAGACAGTCGCCAAATCGTCGTAAGCTTCTGCTAATTTCAACGCACCCATAGCATCAGCTGCCGCCGCTTGGACATCGGCTTCTGGATCGTGATATAGCGCCTCCCGCAAGATTGTAAGGGCTGTCTCTCTATTCTGGTTGCCTAGAGAGGAAAATTGACTGATGGCAGCATAGCGGACCCGCGAACTACTATCGTTGACAACGGTCTGAATCAGCTCGAATGCCACTGCTGGTTCAATTTCCCGTAGTAAATTAACAGCTCGCAAGCGTTGGCCTAAATCTTCGGATGCTAGCTGTTGTTGGATTTGATCTGGCGAGACGCCCATAGTTTGAAAGATTGCCGTTGTAACGAGTACATGATGTTTAAATGTATTGCTGAGCTAATTCACGCACAATGTCACCACGGGTCAGAATCCCAATAACGCATCTGTCATCATCAACCACCAGCAACCGTCGAATTTGTTTATCATGCATCAGCTGAGCAGCTCGTTGCAAATCATCATCAGCTTTGATCAGGGTTACCTTACGGGACATCACATCGGCTACAGTCTGCCCTAAAGCCTTATGGAGTTCCTGGCTGTAGCGAGCAGGATTAGTTAGGTACACCACGCTATCGAGCAGCATTACATAGGCTGGTAGCGATGCTCCACTCACTTGCCACATCAAATCAGTTTCAGAAATCTCACCAACAGCTTCTCCATCATTGTCAACCACCGGCAGACCACTGATCCGATGAGTAGCCAACAATTGAATTGCATCCTTGAGCGGCATATTCGGCGTAGCCGTTAGGGGAGGTGCTGTCATCATCTCACCAACGGTTTTAGTTGCTGTTGTCGTTAAAACTGTCTTGCTGGCCATAGGCGCTATGTTAGAGACTGCTTAGACCTTATCAAGGTTGAAACCTGTAGCTAACCTGTAGCTTTCTAGGTTTAACTAACCATTCTAGGCATGGACAAGGTTTAATATCTCTCATTGTAGAAAGGGTTTCCAGGGAAAACACGACTGGTTCAAAGGTCGTTACATAGAAATATATAGTCGCAACAAAATAATCTATAAAGCTTTAATTAAAGTAGGTATTAGCAATTGACGACATAGATTTTTTAATCTGCATGCCTTGCGCAACTAAAACAAAATTGTTTCTTAAATTGTTTGTGCCTTTTGATAACCTGCCCTGTGGCCACAGCCTATTCATTGGCTATGGCAATTTATGCTGTTTATGGTCAAGTTCACGCCTAAATCCGTGTTCTCTGTCATGGCAACTCTAGCGCCATGGTAGAGAGCACTCAAGTCGTTTCTCAAAAAATATCTCTTGCTCCAGACACCTCTCTTCCTTTGCGGCAGCAATTCAGCATAGGGGCTTTATGGAATATGAGCTTTGGCTTCCTCGGTATTCAGTTTGGCTGGGGATTGCAAATGGCCAATGGCAGTGCCATTTTTGAGTCCTTGGGAGCTAATCCCCAGCAATTGCCGCTGCTGTGGCTAGCGGCCCCCATGAGTGGGTTGCTCATACAGCCAGTGATTGGCTACTGGAGCGATCACACCTGCACCCCTCTAGGGCGGCGACGCCCCTATTTCCTGATGGGTGCTTTACTAAGTTCGGCGGCCCTGGTTCTCCTGCCCAATGCACCTAACCTATGGATGGCAGCGGGACTACTCTGGCTGCTGGATGCATCGGCCAATGTGAGTATGACGCCATTTCGGTCGTTTGTAGCGGATCTTGTGCCTGCGCAACAGCAAACTAAAGGATTTATCGTCCAAAGCCTACTCTGTGGCCTTGGCGCTGTATTGGCGTCTGCTATGCCCTGGTTAATTGCCCACCTCGGGACAGCTAATTCTGCTCTGGCGGAGATCAATGCCGATAGTCTGATAGCTACAGAAGTTGTTCCTCCATCGATTAAGCTGTCATTTTATATAGGAGCAGCGGTATTTTTAGGCACGGTAATCTGGACTGTGGTTACAACACCAGAATCTACAGAGCATGCCCCATTGACCGTTGGCGAGGAGGGCATGGTAAGTCAAATTTGGCATGCCATCGCAACTATGCCCGCTACCATGCGACACCTGGCCTGGGTACAGTGCTTTAGCTGGTTGGGGGTGTTTTGCATGTTTCTTTATCTACCTCCAGCCATTGCCCATCATATTTTTGGGGCTATGCCCGGCACACCACTCTATGCCAAGAGTGTGGAATGGTCAGGGATTTGCTTAGCGGTCGACAACTTAGTGTGTTGTGTTGCGGCTCTGAGTATTTATGGCGTTGTAGCGAGATTAGGAGAACGTCATACCCATAGTTTGAGTTTGCTGTGCGGTGCAGTAGGCCTGATTTCGATCAGCTGGATTCATCAGCCAGGATTATTGTTGTTGCCGATGGTGGGTGTGGGGATTGCGATCGCGAGTATGCATTCGCTGCCCTATGCCCTGTTATCTAAATCAATTCCAGCCGAACAAAACTGCCTCTATATGGGCATTTTTAATTGTTTTATTGTGTTGCCCGAGATTATTGCGTCGTTGGGGTTGGGCTGGGTGATGACCTGTGTGGGGTGCGATCGGATTAGTATTGTCGTCCTTGGCGGCTGCTCCATGGCAATTGCAGCTATTCTGGCCCAAGGTATCCCCGAGCAAGGGCAAGAATTAACCGAAAATTGACGTGGAGGCCTTCCATGGAACGCCTCCACGTCAATTTTCTTAGAGTCTATAAAATCCTTCCCTACCCCTTAGTTTTTCAAAAAAGCCACTAATTGCTCTAGCTTGTCCCAGGCAGCACCGCTAGTGATAATCTCTTTTGCCTTTGTAACCCCCTGAGCGCAGGCCGATTCAAAGGTATCGCCTGTCACTGCACCGCCCACCTGTAGGGCTAAGGCCGCATTTAGCGCCACGGCGTCTTGCTGAGCCTGGGTGCCCTGACCCTGGAGCACATTGCGCAAAATAGTCATGTTTTCTTCCAGTTCGCCACCGCGTAGAGCAGAAACATCCGCTTTAGCCAGGCCCATAGTCTGTGGCTCAATCACCTGAGGCACGACCTTACCATTAGCCAACACAGCTAAATCAGTCGCATCGCCTAGGCCTGCTTCATCTAAACCTTCACGTCCGTGTAGCACGATAGCCTGTCCCATCCCTAACTGATTAAGAGCTTCAGCCATGGTGGCAATAACTGAAGGGTCAAACACGCCAATTACCTGACCTGTGGGCCGCAGGGGGTTCACCAAGGGACCTAATAGATTAAAGACAGTACGAATTTTCAACGTGCCGCGAATGGGAGCAACGGCTTTCATCGCGGGATGCCAGCCCCGAGCAAACAGAAATGTGACGCCCACTTCTTTGACAGCGGCCTTCGCTTTTTCGGGAGGGGCACTCAGGTCAACACCAAGACCTTCTAGGACATCCGCAGACCCTACTTTGCTCGATGCTGAGCGATTCCCATGTTTTACGACTGGAATACCTGCTGCCGCTGCCACAAACGTTACGGCAGTAGAAATATTGAAGGTGGATGCCCCATCACCACCCGTTCCGCAGGTATCAATGCGGGGTGTAGGCAAGGAGTCATCGGCCTGCATACCCCCGAGGGATTGCCCCTGCAATACACGTGCCATGCCTGCTAGCTCATCTGCAGAAAAACCTTTGGACTGGAGCGCCGCTAAAATAGCACCGGACATGATCGGATCAACGGATTCTGTCAACCAGCCCTGCATCAGCGATTCTGCCTGATCAACGGAGAGGGATTGCTTGTCAATGAGCTGCTGTAGCAGGCTGGACCAGTTGGTTGTCATTGCTATAGGGCGTTAGGACTTCAGTCAATAACGCTACTACACAAGGAAATCAAAAGGCGATGATATAGGGCAAATTTAAGAAAGGGGAAGGAGGGGAGTGGGGAATAGGCGATGGGCAATGGAGCGTGCGGGAAGAGATAAAGGGTAAGGGGCAAGGGGGACTCAGTGGTACTTTCTTGAACTGCGAGTCCCTTACTAGATAAATAGGCGTTCAATTTGGACTTGGATCTCGGGCATGGTGATTGGCGTGAGAGTGCCTGATGTGATTTTCTCGATTGAGGTGTAGGTCCCCTTGTTAGGACGTCGATGAACCCAGAGTTGCTTAGCGGCGATATCAATCACCCAGTAATCCTGGATATCATTTTGAGCGTAGAGGTTTGCTTTTTCGCCTAAATCGTAAGCAAGTGTTGAGTTGGATACTTCTATGAGCCAGTAAATATCAGCTGGCCCGGGATGTTGTGAATCGTAACGGGATTCCGGGGGGTGGACAATACTAATATCGGGTTCAGGTTCTCCATCACTGGGCAATGTGACAGGGGCCGCAGAAAACACGACAGCTTGATCACCTAAAAGAGCTTCTAGATATTTCACCCCACGTCTGTAGGTGGCCCGATGAATGGGCAGTTCTGGAGCCATGTCTACGATTTGTCCATTGATGAGTTCCACGCGTCGCCCTGCTAACAGACCAGTAGAAATCATGTGGTGATAGTCGGCGACGGTCCATTGGGTTAGGGTTTTAACCATGGGCTTATGGATTAGGAGGGTAAAAACCTTCAGGTTTCTATATCTTACAAAACTATTTTGTAGCTGCTGTCTATTTTCATGGGAGACGCTTTGCTCACGACCTCGCTCAGCCAGCGAATGTTCTGAAATACCTTTGTATTAATCAAATCCTTCGATAGGAGCAAATCCCTGGCGTTGGATATTTTCTGTCACTACACGAGGTTCCATAAACTGAAGTAGATAATCTGCTCCTCCAGCTTTTGATCCGACGCCGGAGAGTTTGAAGCCACCGAAGGGCTGACGGGCAACTATTGCACCGGTAATCCCTCGATTGATGTAAAGATTGCCAACGTCAAAAGCGATTTGGGCTTTTTCTATATGGGCAGGAGTGCGGGAAAAGAGACCGCCTGTGAGGGCATAGTCAGTGCCGTTGGCAATGGTCAGCGCTTCTGTAAACGTTTGAGCTGAAATAACCGCAACAATCGGACCAAAGATTTCCTGCTGAGCAATTTTGGCATCAGGAGAGATGTGGGTGAAAATGGTCGGGCCAATAAAGTAGCCTGTGTCAGGAGCAGTCATGGAGAGGGCCATTTCTCCTTCTTGTTTGCCAATCTCCATAAACTCTTGAATTCGTTGTTGGGATATGGCATCAATCACTGGACCTACCTTAGTATTAGGAGACTCAGCAGCACCTACATTAAGGGAACGGGTGGCCTCTACTAAACGCTGTACAAATGTCTCATAAATCTCTTCGAGAACAATCACCCGTGAGCAAGCGGAACATTTTTGACCGCTGTAGCCAAAGGCGGATTGCACTACCCCTTGCACGGCTTGATCCAAGTCGGCACTGGTATCGATAATAATGGCGTTTTTGCCACCCATTTCGGCAATTACTCGTTTGAGGTGAGTTTGTCCAGGACTCAGCTGGGCAGCATCTGCATAAATGCGACAGCCTACTTCTCGGGAACCGGTGAAAGCAATCAGGTGAATGTCGGGGTGTTTGACGAGATATGCTCCTACGGTAGAACCTTTGGCAAAAAGTAGTTGGAAAACGCCAGGGGGAAAACCTGCTGCGATTAGAATTTCGGCTAGTTTAGCGGCGATGACGGCAGAGTTTTCGGCGGGTTTGAGAAGGGTGCAATTGCCAGTGACGAGGGCTGCAACGGTCATACCAGTTGCGATCGCAAGGGGAAAATTCCACGGCGCAATCACCAGCGCAATTCCCCGAGAAAAATAACGATATCGATTGGTCTCCCCAGGCAAATCGGCAGCCCTGCCACGGTCCAGACGCTCCATCTCATCGGCATAGTAGCGGCAGAAATCAATCGCTTCTGAAACTTCCGCATCCGCTTCCCGCAAAGGTTTACCCACCTCTAGAACAATCCAGGCAGCCAGTTCTGCTCGTCGAGCTGCCATTAACTCTCCTGCTTGGCGTAGGCAGGCGATTCGTGCTGAGGCTGGAGTGTGTCGCCAGGTGGCAAAGGCAGTTTTAGCAGCAGCAACGGCGGTATCGGCTTGGGTGGAGTCGAGTAAGCCAAGGTGACCCACAATTTCGACCGGGTTTGACGGGTTGACCGATGCTACCAGAGTATCTGTTTTAAGGTATTGGCCATTGACCCAGGACCAATAGGTTTGGCCCAGCTGATGACGCACCTGGGCCAAGGTTTGTTGGGCTGTCTGTCTGGCCAGTTGCTTAGCATAGTCAGTGTTAGGGGCATTAGTAAATTGGTTGAGAGGGACTGGCTTAGCGGGCTGACTATCGATGTCGGTAAATTCTGGTTTTGCCAGGAGATCTGCTGTTGGGGTAGCCTCCAAACTTTGCCGTAGGAATGATGTGTTGGCGGTGTTCTCTAGCAGGCGACGAATCAGATAGGCCATGCCAGGAATCAGGTTGCCATAGGGGCAGTAGATGCGGACGCGATAGTCGCTATTGGCCAGGGCTCGCGCTAGTTTGTCGGCCATGCCGTAGAGGACCTGTAGTTCAATATTGCGTTTGGGGATTTGCAGAGCGTCGGCAATGGCGATGGCGTAGGCTTGCGATCGCACATTATGGCTGCCAATGGCGGCATACACCACATTATGGTTTTCCAGCAGTAACCGGGTCATGCGTTCAAAATTAGCATCGGTGGAGACTTTATGGCGATAGACCGGCGGTGCCCAGCCGTGTTGGATTGCTTTGATCATCTCCTGGTCCCAGTAGGCTCCTTTAACGAGCCTGACGGTCAGAGGAGTACTGCGTTTAGTGACCCACTGGATAATCTCTTTTAAGTCTTGATAGCTATCTCTTAGGTAAGCTTGTTGGGTAATGCCAATATCGCTACGCTGACAAAATTCGCGTTCCACCAAAACATCTTTCAGGATTGCCAAGGTGAGATCTTTATAGGCATATTGTTCCATGTCAAAATGGACGGCAACGCCTAGCTCTCTGGCTTTCCGCAACAATCTGCGAACACGTTCACTCACCTTTGCTTGGGTACCAGTGGAATCCAGAGGATCAAATTGGGAATAGAAAGCAGTTAGTTTGACTGATACTTGAACATTGGTAATGTCCGTATCATGTTGCTTAGGAAACCGCTCTGCTAATTGCGCCATAAGTAACAGATAGCGATTTAAATAATCTTCAGCTTCTGTTTCAGTAATAACAGCTTCGCCTAATAGATCAAGGGTAAAGGTAAAATTTTGTTTTCTGAGCTGGTTTAGAGTTTTGAATACTTGCTCAATTTTTTCACCTGCGATGTATTTTTTGGCGAGGGTAGCGATGGCAGTGGAAAAGGTGGTGGCCGCCAGGTGTCCGGGGACTGAGTCAGGTTGAGTGAAGTTAAGGAGTGCTTTGAGAGGACTCGGAAGTTCAACGATATCGCGATCCAGATAATCGCGCATGTGGCGAGCGACTTCAGTTTTGTCGGCGAGGGAGGGTAGACAGTCAATTAGCTGAAAAAGCTGGACGCGGAGCCCAGGGTTGGCCATGGCGAAGCCAAGGAGCTGGTCGTGAAGCTGGATGCGATCTTTAATTTTTCCAAGCCACCCTTGCTGCTCTTGAGTTTGAGCCAGTAAATCCTTGGCAATGATTTGGGTAGCGGTTTCATAGTCAGGTACGGAAGCTGATTGAATCGGTGTACCTTGAACGACCATAGATGTGACCTCAAGTTGCACGAGTGATTACATCCATTGTCATAATCCACTAAAGTTTTGTATGTGTTTTCTACATCTTTGTTGCAAACGGATATTTTCGTTTACACATCTGGCTCATCAACTTGTATTAGAGTCACGCTCAACCTAAACGACGTAGGTAACAATCTTTTTGGCTAATCGCCCTGCTAGCCAATCATTAGCCTCTCCTAAAGCCTCTAAAATCATCTCCGCTTCTGCTTTATATCGTTGAATTTTCTCCTGATTCCAATGGCGAGGCGGTGGTTGCAAATTACTAATCCGATCCGCCAGCTTTACCATCCACACTTCTCCAGACTGCTGTCGAATCCGCTGTAAACTATCTGCCATCTGCTCCGCCTTCGGGAGTGCTAAGTCTTTACTCAAGGCCAACACCCCAGCCGCCACCTCTGGACCAAACTCTGCCACAACCATCTCATAGGTGACCGCCGTATCTTCAATCGTGTCGTGCAATAGGGCACACTGCACCGCCAAATCCGGTCGCTGCACTGTTGGCGTTACTGCAATTGCCCGCATCACCTCCATCGCCACATTGCCCAAATGGTTAATATAAGGTCGCTCTGTCCCCGGCACTCGCTGTCCCCGGTGAGCATCCGCCGCAAAATTCCATGCCTGGGTATATCGATCCGGAGTCCATAGGGTCATGGCAGCACAAATGCAAATAAAGGTGATAGTCGCCAGCCACAATGCTTCCAGGCTGGTTACAACAGAGTATGCCCTGTTCACCGAAACGACCATGGAGTGTCAGCGCAACCCATGAGCCCAAAACGAATGCGATATCAATGGTTCCAGGATATTCCTCGCAATGTACCGATACTATCAGGTCTATAACCTACCCCTAGAAACCTGGGGTGAGATTGATACGGTGTTTACCGATCTTGAGCATGAGACTTTGCCCCACGGTCAGTCAGTGTTTGTAGCAGCGGGGTTAGAGACAACACCCAATGGCAATCAGCTGGTTGATCCTTTGGGCAATCGCTTACAGGTGCTACTGGGTACTGAAGAACAGATTCGTCAGGAAGGACGGCAGGCACGGGTGATGTTTTTTCTACTGCCCATTCCTTTAGGCTTTGGCAGCTATCTGTTGGGTAAATCAGCCCACCATATGCGACAAGAATTTGTTGAACGGTCGAATCAATGATTTGGTTCTTGAAGTAGATACTACAATTCCATATACTCGGCGGTTGAAGATTTATCAGACATTACCAGAGTTAAGAACTTATACGTATTTCTACGTATTTGAACGTACTTGTGTGCATTAATGAACTCATAGGTTATAGATTCAATTATTCCGTTCGTTGATGCTATGCCAGGCAGTCTATATTTAGCGTTTATTCACGTTTACTTTAGTTTCCAGAAGATTAATTTATTTAAAGAGTGTCTCACCTCTAAAAAGTGTCTCACCTCTAAAAAGAGTAATAATTGTCTGAAAAACCGTTTTTATGCCCCTTTTAACAATCGTCTATTATGAGAGAATTATCGACATCTACCTTAGAACAAACTCAAGGCGATGCTGTGGAGGTCGTCGCCCCGACTCTACCTTCGCAGATTGAAGCAAACATCCAAGGGGAAATCAGTGGTCAAATTGCAGTTGGTAATAATAATGTTCAATTTACTGCAAGCCATGGCAGTGTCATTAATTATCACTCTAACGAAACTTCTCCCCCAAAACTTCGCTCTTTGCCAATCTTGCTACGTCCCCGTAAATTTCTAAAGTTTATTGGACGGGAAAAAGAGCTTGAGATTATCCTCAAGGCATTAAAAGACGATGAACCAGTCGAGTTATGCGGTTCGGAAGGTGTTGGCAAGACAAGCATACTACGACACCTCGTCTATCGTCCTGAAATTACTCTGCTGTTTCCTGATGGTGTTATTTGTCTATCAGGTCGTTCGAAGCCTATCTCAGATTTACTGCAATCACTCTTTGACGCATTTTACGATAGCAGTGACTCCCTGAAGCAAACCGATACCCAAATCCGTCATGCTCTGCAAGATAAACGAGCATTAGTGGTTTTAGATGATGCAAAGGTGCCCAGGGATGAATTAGAAGAATTGCTGGATGTTATGCCCGACTCTACCCTCATCGTTGCATCGCAAGAACAGTATATGTGGGGTGAAGGGGAGAGCGTTGCCCTGCAGGGATTGCCTGCTGACAAGGCTGCTATTTTACTAGAGAACAACTTAGGGCATTCGCTTGAGCCAGACGATCAATCGGCTGCTGAGATGCTTTGCAATCTTCTCAATGGTCATCCGCTAAAGCTTCTTCAAAGCTTAGCTCAGGTCAAGCAAGGCCTCAATTCACTGACTGGAGTCGTCCATCAGTTCAACTTAGAACGTGAAGAGCGGCAGTTAGCTGAGATTGCTGAAGGTAGTCAATACAACGACGAAGAGCGGCAGGTTCTTTCCGTTCTGGCGACAGTAGGAGAAGTCGGTCTCTTAGTGCAGCAAGTTTCCGACATTACTGAATTGCCAAAGACAATCGAAATTTTGCAGGCATTGCATCAGCGCAATCTAATCCAGCTTAATGAAGAGCGCTATGGCATTAAGGACTCCCGTGCTGCGATTTTAGGCTGTACCTGGAATCTAAGACCTACTTTCAAGCAGGCCATCAACTATTTCGTGAATTTTGCCGAGCAGTGTAAATCTACACCGAGTAAAATTCTTCAAGAATCTGATGCTTTGCTGACGCTACTGAAAAAAGGCGCTGATGTCGGGCTTTGGGCCGAAGTCTTATCGTTAGGAAAGTTGATTGAGGAAGCATTCGCCCTCAAGAAACAATGGGGCGGTTGGGAAAAAGTATTGCAGCTAGGTCTTCAGGCTGCCCGTGAAACTGGGCAGCGCGCTTCCGAGGCCCTGATGTTGCACCAAATTGGCACTCGTGCGATTTGTATTGGCGATAACGACGCCGCGCAAAATGCATTGAACCAAGCGATTCAAATTCGAGAATCTCTGGGCGATCGCACAGGAGCCGCTATCAGCCGACACAACTTAAAATTTCTGATATTTCTGATTGCAGCGGCTGCAGGCGTGGCAGCGAATGCTGGGTCAGCATCGGCGGCAACTACGGGGACCGGTGCGGCTGGTATGGGGACGGCAGGTACAGGTGCAGTGGCTGCGGGCGCTGCTGCTACAGCAGGAAGTATGGCTGCAGGCACAGCGAGTGCAGCGACAGCGGGCACAGGCATAGCGAGTGCAGCCACTGCAGGCTCGACAGCGTCGGGATTTGGGCTATCAACCTTATTGATTGGAGCAGCAGGGGTAGGGGCGATCGCCGCAGGAACTTTTGTTGCTTTAAGATTTTTCCCTAACTCTGATAAAAGCGTTTCAATTTCCAATACTCCAGTTGACTCTCCCGGTGAAGTGGCCAAAAGTTCCCCTTTGACTCCTGAAGTAGTAGAAGAAAAAAACTCACCAGCAGAAGAAAAAGACCTGATAGAAGAAAAAGAAACAAAACTGGTCGAGGAAGAAACAGGCTCGAATCCGAATCCCAACCCAAATCCGAATCCCACCCCAAATCCGAATCCCAACCCAAATCTGAATCCCAACCCAAATCCGAATCCCAACCCGAATCCAACTCCCAACCCAAATCCAACTCCTAACCCAACTCCAACTCCTAACCCAACTCCTAACCCAACTCCCAACCCAAATCCAACTCCTAACCCAACTCCCAACCCAAATCCGAATCCCAACCCAAATCCGAATCCCAACCCAAATCTGAATCCCAACCCAAATCCAACTCCCAACCCAAATCCGAATCCCAACCCAAATCCAAC
>JBCCXQ010000064.1:0-20796 GCA_039191365.1 Cyanobacteria bacterium P01_F01_bin.13
GCAGCATGTCGTCACCGCTATAGCCATGAATATTTCACGTTTGTGGGATTGGTGGCAAGGCATTCCCAAAGCCCAAACTCGAATCTCTCACTTCGCTTCACTGGCTCCCGACAGATAGAGTTGACATTCGCCAACAGTATCCTAATCTTGGACAGTAAAATTAGTTCACAGCAAGTCTAGACTGATATGTATCAATCTGAGACACTTCAGGATTTCTTCCTCCACTTCGCTTCAAATTCACTCGGTGTCAAATAGCCCAAAGACGAGTGAATTCTCTTCTCCATATACACCTCGTCTAAAAACTGACGTGCTCCCCATGAAATAAGATAAGCTATCGCTCTTTTTCTGCACTAGAAACAGGAGCATAGGAGAGGCTATTATTGTTTCGAATTTTGTTGTCAAAAAAGAGGGTGAGAACAAATTTCGGTGAGTCTGTATTTTCAACTTTTAGTCAGAACTGCTCTTGACAGCAAACATAATCGCTTATGGGTGCCTTGCGATATCGGATGCAGGCAAACAGGATTTCGTATAACCAGAATTTCCGGGCTGAAAGAGTTACCCCTATATGTATCTAAAGCTACAAAAACTTAGCCGTGGTTTAGTAGCCCCTCAGTAAAATCTCAGAGTGAACGCTCATCCTGGTAATCAAAACAGTCTCATTTGATACCGGGAGGTCCCGATGAAAAGCACTTTGATTAGGCTTTCGAGCGGAGTCCTGACTGCTGTATTAGCGCTTGCTATTCCGGCCCACTCCACAGTTGCCGAATCTAACTCACCGCTCGAAACTGATAGCCCCCAAGCACACACGGTCATTGAAGAATGGCATTGGCGTGACATGTCCTTTTAGTAGAGTTGCTGAACTCAGGTCCCTAACCTAGATTTAATGGGTCGATGTCAATGGTCAGTCTAACGGATTTGGGTAAGTGAGATCGCAACGATTTCAAATCCGGCACAGCCATATCCAAGGGCAGCTTTAGCAAAATATGCCAGCGGTAGCGTCGTGCCACCCGAAAAATTGGAGCCGGAGTGGGACCCAAAATACTGGGTGCCACTCCGCTATCGGGGAAATCGTCTGACGGTGACTCATACCCTAGAGCAGCTAGCAATGTCTGTAGCCGTTCGGCGCAACGTTGCGCCGCTGTTTCTGCTTCAGCTTCGATAGGGCTAGTTAGCCGTAGCAGCACTAATCGACCATAGGGTGGGTAACCCTGCAGTTGGCGATGCTCCACCTCACACTTAATAAAAGCCTCATAACTATGATTCTGGGCAGCCCCAATCACCGGATGATCGGGAGTGTAAGTTTGCAAAATCACCTGACCTGACCGCTCACCCCGTCCGGCTCGTCCTGCCACCTGGGTCAAGGATTGAAACGCCCGCTCCCCCGACCAGTAGTCAGGCATATGCAAGAGCCCATCGGCCGCCACCACCCCCACCACTGTAATTTGTGGCAGGTCAATGCCTTTAGTCAGCATTTGCGTTCCTACTAAAATATCCGCTTCACCAGCAGCAAACCGTTCTAGCAAGGCTCGGTGAGCCCCTTTAGCTCGGGTCGTATCGCTATCAAATCTTAAGCAGCGCATTCCTGGAAACCGATTATTCAGCTCATGAACAATCCGCTGGGTGCCGCTACCAAAGTACTTTAAATAAGGGGATTTACAGCTGGGGCACTGGTCTGGGTGTTGCTGCCCATAACCACAGTAATGGCAGCGCAAATGGGCCGGTCCACCATCCTGGGGCTGGTGGTAGGCCAGCGATACATCACAGTCGGGACATTCCATTACATGGCCACAGCTGCGGCAGGAGACAAAGCGACTGTGGCCCCGACGATGGATAAATAACAGCCCCTGTTCTCCATTGGCCTGCATTTTTTCTAAAGCCGTTTGCAGCGAGCGGCTAAAGATGGAGCGATTGCCTGCCTGGAGTTCTAGACGCATATCGACCACACTGACGGGGGGCAGAGGTCGTTGATGGACACGATTTGGCAACGATAGATAATGCAAGGGCTTGCCATGGAACGCCCCTACAGCGTTAGCGGCTTTAACGGTTACCCATGTCTCCAACGCAGGTGTCGCCGATCCTAAAATCAATGGACACCCGGCCATCTCTGCTCGCCATCGAGCCACAGTGCGGGCATGGTAGCAGGGGGCTGGCTGATCTTGCTTAAAACTGCTGTCGTGTTCCTCGTCCAGCACAATCAGACCCAACTTCGGCAACGGTGCAAAGATGGCGGAGCGGGTACCAATTACCACTTGAGGCTGACCGTCCAGCATCTGCCGCCAGGTGTCATAACGCTCACCATCGGATAAACCGCTGTGGTAAACACACACCTGCTCGCCAAAGCGGGCCTGAAATCGATCGGTAAGCTGCGGCGTTAGACCAATTTCAGGCACTAGCACCAGTGCAGAACTGCCTGCCTGCAGCCGTTGCCCAATCGCCTGCAGATACACCTCTGTCTTTCCAGATCCAGTTACTCCATGCAGTAGAACCTGGGCATACCCTGACAGATTATTCAAAACGGTCAATACACGATCTTGATCAGGCGTCAGCGGCTTCGGTCGATCCGCCGAAGCTTGGGAGTAACTACCCACCCGCAGACGCTCTCGGGGTTCGATAGTGAGATAGCCTTTAGCTGCCAGCCGCTGCAAAGTAGCACTGCTAGTCCGTAAACGCTGCAAAGCATCGCTCAGCCATAGGTCTCCGCCGGAGCGTTGCAACATTACTAATATCTCCTGCTGGCGGCCGGTCAGCGCATCCACGGCTGAGTCACCAGGATTAACTAGACTGACTGCCTGACGTTGTTGCGGACGAGGCGATGTGGCCATAGCCAGATAGCTTTCCACCAAACCATAATTGAGCAATTGAGCCAGCCCGGACCTGGCCTGCTTTTGCTGTCGTTGCAAATAGCGCCAGGTGTAATCGCCCTGAGGTGATTGGCGTAGGGCACTGAGTAGGGCCTGGGCTGATAGGGTCAGTGTGGGTAAGTCATTATGGTCCTGAGAGCAGGCCTTGAGGCGAATTCTACGTTGAGAACGGCCTAATAAACCTGGTGGTAATGCGGTTCGAATTACTTGAATTAGGGGTGTTTGGTAATAATCAGCAACACGCTCTAATAATTTCCAATAATCTTTAGAAAAAAAGCCCTGACTAACGACGCTATGGACATCTAGAAGTTTGTAATCAAGTGTTGATAGTGATGACATCACTATCAATCGAATTGCGATCGCTCCCAGCTGACGTTGGCCAAAAGATACGCTCACAATATCGCCAGATTCGATATTTAAATTCTCCGGAATTTTATAGGTATAAAGTCCCTGGACACCGGGACAGTCCACCAGCACTTCAACCGCATCAAAGGCTGATGAAATAAGAGACTCAGGCGAAGACATGTAATTCAAACGAACGATAAATTATAGACGCCTATAGACATCTGTGAAACGAGAAATCAAGACATCAAACTATTAACTGAAAAACCAAAGAGAGCAATTTTAAGCACGCTTTCAAACTCGAATGTCAGGAAAGCTTTACATGACGCAACGAATGGAATCAAACGTTACAAAATCTACAAAAACCTTGAGAAACAAGAGTTTTCATCGTTCAAAAAATATCACGGTGGACAGTGCTCCAGAATGAGGTTGGTATAGTGTAATTGGAGCTGCCTACAGTCTCTTTTAAATCAATCGATAGCGGCATCCCACGACTACGTTTTAAGAATCCTTCAGGCAAAGAATTTTCTTGCGGAACTATGGCTCCTTCTGTTAAATCCCCAGAGACAGTAGTGGTTGAACCTTGGACTGATGTAGACCAAGTGTCCAATCCTCAGAAAAATAGTCGACAAGACAGTCAGTTTAACGAAGAATCGAATGTTCCCAATTGGGAACGTTCTGAGGGTGGCGAACAGGACGAGGATCTAAATGTAGATCCAGCTGCTGAGCTGACTGCAGAAGTTGCTTCTGCTTATAAGAAAACTCTCGCTGATGACGCTGTCGGGGCATTCTTTAAAGAAATGGCTCGTTATCCTTTGTTAAAGGCTGACGAGGAAATTGAGTTGGCCCGTCAGGTTAAGTTTTTAGCCGATGTGGAAGCTCTATCAAAGGAACTGAGCGAACAGCTAAAGCGCACTCCCAGTCGTTTGGAGATGGCCAATGCACTGAGCTGTAGTGAAGCCGATTTTCAACATCGGTTGCAGTATGCCCGTAGTGCTAAGCGCAAAATGATTCGCTCCAACCTGAGGCTGGTTGTCTCCATTGCCAAGCGCTATTTAAATCGTGGCGTACCGTTTCTAGATCTGATTCAAGAAGGTGCCCTGGGTCTAAACAGAGCTGCCGAAAAGTTTGACCCCGATAAAGGTTATAAGTTTTCTACCTATGCCTACTGGTGGATTCGTCAGGGGATTACGCGCACGATTGCCAACGATGCTCGTACCATTCGTTTACCTATCCACATTGTAGAAAAGCTCAACAAGCTCAAGAAAACCCAGCGAGAGCTGCGTAAGCAGCTGAACCGTACCCCAACTGAAGCCGAGCTAGCCGCAGAATTGGATCTCACCCCTGAGCAGCTGCGAAGTTTGCAACAGGTGCGTCGTAAGTCTCTTTCCTTAAATCATCGCGTCGGCAAAGGCGAGGATACGGAGCTGATGGAACTGCTGGAGGATGGCAGTACCCTTTCCCCTGAGTCTCGTATGAACGAGTCGATGATGCGCCAGGAAATATCAGATGTCCTGACAGAGGTATTGACGGAGCGGGAAAAGGATATTATTTCCTTGCGCTACGGCCTCACGACAGGTGAACCCCACACCCTGGAAGAAGTTGGTGGTATTTTCAATCTATCCCGCGAGCGGGTCCGCCAGATTCAGACGAAGGCTATGCGTAAATTACGCCGACCTCAAGTAGCATCCCGCTTGAAAAATTGGCTCCGTTAGGTAGTCAGTTCAGCAATGCTTCTAATTCCAAATACCCTCTCGATAGTCAGACTATTGAGAGGGTATTTTCCAGATATTAAAAGATTCGGAGAATATGTATATAGTTTTACCAAACGCTGCTGTAGCGTTGCGGACACTATTTCCCTAGTATTTTCCCTATGATGTGTCTGAATGCTAATGGGTGTATAGGATCTAATGGATTATAAGCAGGAACGAATCACCACAATTCACGACTTTGGTTGTGATCTATCGCGGCTAGAGGAGCGCTCATGCGAGCTGACTCGCGATACTCCAACCGCTGTTTTAATTCCATCCCTGTATGAGGAGCTAGAAAGGCCTGCCCTCACAAACATTCGCGATCACCTCAAGGACTGTGCCTTCGTCAATACGGTCATTGTCAGTCTCTATGCAGATACAGCTGAACAGTACGCTAAGGCGGTTGAGTTTTTCAAACCATTGCCTCAGAAAACCCACATCATTTGGGAAAATGGTCCCCGCGTTATTGAATTACTAAAGGACTTACAAGCACAAGGCCTTGATATATTGGCCCATCGTGGTAAGGGCCGAGCGGTATGGCTAGGTCTGGGTCTGGCTACATTACATGCAGGTGCGATCGCACTCCACGACGCTGACATTATTACCTACGATCGCTCCTATCCCCTCAAATTGCTCTTTCCCCTGCTAGAGCCTGAGTTTGGCATTGCCTTTACTAAAGCCTACTATGCCCGTATCAGCCGTGAACCCCGGAAAATAAATGGTCGGGTTACTCGCTTGTTCGTAGCCCCCCTGCTCAACTCGTTAATGGATGTTTGGGGCCATACAGATTACCTGTGCTATCTGGCAGCCTATCGCTATCCCCTATCAGGAGAGTTTGCCCTCACTAAGGATTTGGCTCTGACCACCCGCATTCCAGCCAACTGGGGCCTGGAAGTCGGTCTGCTAGCGGAGGTATATCGCAATGTGGCCCTCAAGCGTATTGCCCAGGTTGATCTCGGCACCTTTGACCATAAACATCAATCCGTGGGAGATTCCACCAGTCAGGGATTACAAAAAATGTGTCGGGATATTTTACAATCCCTATTGCGGACTCTGAGCGAAACTGAGCAGGTCGTCATTGGCAAGGATCAGCTCCGCTCTCTACGTATTAAATTCCGTCGTGAGGCCCAGGATCTGGCACGACAATACTTTGTGGATGCTCGATTTAATGGTCTGCAGTATGACCGTCATAAAGAAGAAAATACCCTCGAACGCTTTGAAGAGGTGATTGTCAAAGCTGGGGAGCAGTACCTAGAGGATCCAACCGGTACTGAAATTCCTGACTGGACCCGTGCCCTAGCAGTGATGCCCGATCTGCGTCAGCGTCTGGGACAGGCAGTCTCTCAGGACATGCAGGAGGTGCTTGAAGACCAACCGGTAGCAGCCCCTTTCACGGGACTGAGCAATGGCCATGAACCCCTATCCAGTAGCGAGGATCTGGTTCTAACCTAACAATACTCTACAATTCTAGTGAATGGCATCTGAATATTAGGGCAGGCACAATACCTGCCCCTAAAGAATTATCTGTTTCAAACCGAACTTAGTGAAATCGAATTTGACGTTAAAGCGCTACTCGATTAGTAGCACTACGGAAGGTCACGTTCACACCTTCGCTAGTTTGCTCTAGCACCAGAAGGGGTGTAGGTTTTGCCTTTTGGTCCCAATGCATTGTCGCCAGACGACCTAATAGTGTTGGCTGCCAAAACTTTTCGTCTCGCTCTGGACTGAGAAAGTTTTCAATACAGTCAATAATTTCTTGCACAGTGATAGAAGTGGCCTGTGTGGGCAACTTCACCAACTTGATCTGCACTCGAAACAGTACTCGCTTTTTACTTTGCAGATTTTGGATCGTCTGGTACTCAACGTCAAAGGTTTGATCAACCGCCCGGGGCTTAGACGAAGCAATTCCTACCACACCCTGCTGTGCCTGCTGAGGGCGCAATGCCACAGTAATACGCTGTTTGACCTTTACTTTAAGCTGATTTACCACAGAAAAATGGAACTGCTTTTCTTCCATCCGCATCCTGAGGTAATCCAGGTTGAAATCCCTAGAATGTACCAGGTCAGGGTTTTTCTCCATCTTGCTGATGGTGGTCAGCGCTAGCTTAACCCGTTTATGCAATTCCTTATTTTTATAGACTTCAAACTTAAGTTTTTTGCGCACTCGAGCAAACTGCACCTGAGAGACAATCCCCAAAATGAGCAACAATACCGCTAAACCAATTGAAGTGTATAGCCACGGACTTTTAGGCCGAACAGCGGTGGGAGCCTGAGCTACTAATGGATTGAGCCCAATAATGGGATGAGACATAACTAAGGAATAGTGCTATCCGATTACATTTAGCATGCCCTAGGCGGTATTTTCCGGACTAAGAGGATATATCTAAAGCAGTGTAAAACCTATGTAAAAATTCGATAGTAGTCGGTATAACTAGTGACGCCAACGTGCGCGGTATCCCCGAGCATCCAAATGACTCAGACTGGGAAAGCGAGTATAGCGACCCAACCCTCCTGGCCACCAGGGATCGAGTGCCCAGTAAATCTGATTACCAGACAGACCATCCACGTAAAAGTCAATGGCGTCACCTACAATATGGCGACTATTGGACGCTCCTCCGACCTGACGATTGATATCGGCTGGACGATACCAACTGGTAATGCGAAAGGGACGACCGATGCGATCGCGAGCTTGCTGGGCAAGTTTTGCAATACGTACCATACCATCTACGGTAGCTTGATTAGGAGGCATGCGTGTCCCCCCACGGGTGGCTTCGGACCACGTAAAGTTGCCATTGATAATAATGGAGGCACCCAGTTGAATGTTATAGGGAGTCCAACGATCAGGACGTGGCGGGAGCACTATTGTGGCAGGGGTGGGGGGTGCCTCAATAGAATCTCGATTAGCACGGGTCATCCGCCGCACATCTTCAAAAAGCGACTGAATTGAATCGACACGACGTTCCAGCTTACGCCAAATTTGTACCAAGCGAATTAGCGATTCTCGCTGTTCTTCGATTTCCTTGTAGGCCTGAGGCACAGATTTTACAAAGGACAGTAATGCTTGATCCACTTGTTTGGCCGCCTGGGCCAGGGCTGCTGGGTTTTCCTTATTGGCACTGAGAAACTGTGGTGTGGCTCCCAAGTCACTAAGCGCCGTAGAACGTGAGTCCAGTCCTTTCCACATCCGATACGCTTCCGTGAGGGCAAAGCGATGATAGCCGTCACCTTTGTAGTTCTCTGGAACGCGCTGCACAAATGCAATTAAAGCAGGATCTACAATTTCTAGATTCGTTTCTTCAGCCCGTGGGTCATTAGTTTGCAACCACTCAATCGCCTCTTCTCGCGAGTCGAGCTGCTTCCAAAGCTGAGTCAGTCTGAGCAGGGCTTCCCGCTGATGGGGATAGCCAGAATAGAACCGAGACACTTGACTAATAAAGTCGGTCAGCCCCTTATCCAAAGCGACTTCATCAGCCACATCATCGGTAATGGGCACCCCCATTGCTTTGATGGTGCTCTGGTGAGAGTCCAACTTACGCCAGATACGCGCAGCTTCCAGTAGCGCCTCTCGCTGAAAATCTAAGCGACCATAGTTAGGCGCAATTCGCTCTGACAGCGCCAGTAGCTCATCGTCTAACTCCACTAGATTATGGGGTAGTTGTTGAGCCCCGTAATCGTAGTCAATGTCTTCGACATAGGCCGCTAGTAACCTTTCGGCGTTACAGCTTTCTAAACGGGCAGAATTTTCTTCGGAAATCGTTGGCACATATCCTTCGGCAATGCGTTCAATAAAGCGATCGCTATAGCGCCCCTTGGCCGCATCCCATAGATCGTTACCACTCCAGCCATCGGCGGTTAGGGTACTGGTCAACCCCCGTAGGGTATTCGCCGCATACTGTACCTGTTCTGGAAAACGATCGACCTGTTCCACCGAAATTCTATTGGCCGGAACAATGCCAAGACCGGTTTCACTATCTATCAGGCGTGGAGATTGATGAACTGCGTAGAGACCTGCCAGAATCGGTTTGTGGATCCCGGCTCGTTCAGCCTCTAGAAGATAATAGTAGTTGCGCTGATCGGGTACGAGTTCTGCCATGGTTAGCTGGGCTAAACGTTTTACCTTGACGAGGACAAAGGTCGTATATACATCTGTCAGGTTAGTCAGGACAACTGATACCCCTGAACGCCTTACGTTACAACGCTAACCTGACGCGCCAATATCCTAATGCATCAGGACATTGGCTATAAAACGAATTTGCCCATAGAATCTGCCATCTCTGGGAATCGGTGACAGAAGATGGCTCCTAACGTATATCAGTTTCTTGATATCAAGGGAATTCCTTAATCAAAATCTAGTGCTTGTCTGGCACCATAACCTTTGGAAATAGGCGCAAGTATACACATAATGGCAGCAAACCGATTAAAGGCACTAACCACTCAGCCAGGTCGCGAAGCACTGGCTCAAATCCGTTTGGTGGCAACGGATATGGACGGTACCCTGACCCATGATGGAGAGTTTAAGGACTCCCTGTTGGTGACCTTGGAAAAATTGAGGACCTCAGGGATGCCGGTCCTGATTACCACCGGTCGCTCGGCAGGCTGGGTCAACGGCCTGTTGCATTATCTGCCTGTGGAGCTTGCGATCGCAGAAAATGGCGGCCTCTATTTTACAAAACGGAATCGACGTCCCACCTTCCTACAGCCCATCGCCAATAACCATAGACAGCAACTAGCACAGCAATTTGATCGATTACGTCAGCGCTATCCCCAGCTAGTAGAGTCCAGTGATAATCCCTTTCGCCTTACTGACTGGACCTTTGACGTCACCGGGTTAAGTCTGGAGGACCTCAAGTGGATGACGGATCACTGCCATGAACATGGCTGGGGGTTTACCTACAGCACCGTGCAATGCCACATCAAACCCCTGCCTCAAGATAAGGCCAATGGCCTCACCCAGGTAGTAGCCCAGCAATTTCCGGAGCTGGCTCACCATCAGGTGCTCACCGTTGGCGACAGCCCTAACGACGAAAGTATGTTTGACCCTACCCAGTTTCCTCATTCAGTCGGCGTCGCCAATGTTCGTCATTATCTAGACACTCTGGCCCATCACCCCACCTTTATTACCCAAGCTGAAGAAGGTGAAGGGTTTGGTGAATTGATGAATGCGCTATTGGCCAATCAATAAATCCCCTGTGTAGGGGCGTTCCATGGAACGCCCCTACACAGGGGATGCAACATTTTTCTTTGCCATCGGCCCTCGCTATTAGACAATAATATCCGGCTTTATTCTCATAGCTATGGCAAACACGCTGCGATCGCGACGCTGGACTATTTCTCAAGCCCTGATGTGGGTAGGCATTGCCATCACCCTCTTATTTGTGCTGGTTGCCCTGTTTGCCCCGTTAATGCAGAGCTGGGGATGGATTCAAGACCCGCTAGTCACATTAGAAAATCCTGTCCATATGCCGCCCTCTGGTCAGTATTGGTTTGGCACCAGCCGTCAGGGCTATGATGTCTTTTCCCGCACACTGTTTGGTGCCCGGGCCGCCTGGCAGGTAGTGCTGCTGGCAACGGCCATGAGTGTGGTGGTGGGCGTCCCCCTGGGCATGGTCAGTGGATACCTCGGTGGCAAGCTAGACCGTGGACTATTGTTTTTTATGGATACGATCTACACCCTGCCTGTGTTGCTGCTGGCCGTCACCCTGGCATTTATTTTGGGCAAGGGTGTGGTCAATGCGGCAGCAGCTCTGAGTATTGCCTATGTGCCCCAATATTATCGGGTGGTGCGAAACCATACGGTGAGCCTCAAAACCGAGCTATTTGTAGAAGCAGCTCAGGCCATGGGGGCATCCACCTGGGCGGTGCTGTCGCGCTATCTATTTTTGAATGTGGTGCAAAGTGTGCCGGTGCTGTTTACGCTCAATACTGCAGATGCGGTATTGATTTTGGGAGGCCTGGGGTTTCTGGGCTTAGGACTACCGGATGAGGTGCCGGAATGGGGTAGTTCATTGCGACAGGCGTTGGATGCCCTGCCCACTGGAATTTGGTGGACCGCATTATTTCCAGGGCTAGCTATTACTGGCATGGTAACCGGCTTATCACTGATCGGCGAAGGGGTAAACGATCTGGTGAATCCTTTGGTACGTAAAGAAAACTAAGGTTTTGTCTAGTAGGGGCGTTGCATGCAACGCCCCTACTAGAGTTAGGGTGTGACGCTTATCACACGAAACGCTCAGCCTGGTTTAACGAGCTTTTATACACGGCTCAGGCTTTCATCAGATGGCTGTTAGGCGACTGTTGGATAGTTAAACCAATCGTTCATTCGCTTCGATTGGAAGCTATCACTATGAAAAAAGCACTCACCGCACTTTTCATTGCAGGATTAACGACAGGTACCCTCAGTTCAGTCTTAGCCACACCTAGCTCTGCCCAACTACTGGAAAACATTGGCATCGGCGCTGGCGCTGGCATTATCACCGGCACTGTTGTCGGCGATGGTGCTGGGTTGGATGATGTGATTAATGGCGGCGCAGCTGGTGCGGCTGTTGAGGTCATTGGTGGAGAAAACTCCAGCGTTGCTGAAGATGCCGCAATTGGTGCAGCAGCAGGGGCCGTAGTTGGCACCATTACGAACGATGATTCGTTTATTGAGAATGCGATTCAAGGCGGAGCCGCAGGCGCGTTGATCAACATTCTGGGCAATTAATGAACAAGTGTCGAATCTTCTCGTGGGGGCGTTGTATGCAACGCCCCCACGGCATTATTGGCAGCCCCCTAGGATGATTCCAGGCGTTTGCGCCATTCTTCGTCAATTTTGTCTCGGTTAGCAATTTCTTGGTCAATCAGGTCCGTTTCGGTGGTGTAGGCCAGATTGTCTTTGCCAACAATGGTTTCAATCGCAAACTGTTTGGCATAGTCCAGCTTACGCTGGATAGTCTTACCCACTAAGCTCTGACGTTGACTGTTACGGGTTTCAATTTTTTTGTTTACTTGCTGCATTCTGAAATAGCGCACCAACGGAATACCCAGAAAGGCAATTCCATAACCAAGGAAAACGTCACAAAGGGCGTAGATCAAACCAATAAACCCTGTTGTCCAACCCGCTGCAGCATAGGCAAGATATATAGACCCAACCACTAGCAAGGTGCCAAGACCAATGGCAATGGTAACTTGATCGGAACTAGCACTGGTAAAGCGACGCTTGGTTTCTTTGAGAAATGCGGGTACCGATTGGGGTTTTTGATTTCTGGTGGTAACTTGTAGCTCAGGAAAGTAATAGACAAGGTCACCCTGGGGGCTTACCTTCGGTCGACCGTTAAAGCGGCTAAGGGCTGGAATCACGTAGTCTTCAAGATCGTCGTCCAGGTTAGCGTTATCTAAATAGGGAGCAAGCTGTTCCGCAGAAACGGCACCTCGATTATTGCGGATGACCGTTGCGATCGCACCCCACCGTCGATCATCTAAATCCTTATTGGGGTCACCATCCCCAAACAAAAAGGAAAAGATCGCCTCTAAAAAATTCAAATCATGGCGGTTGCGATCGCGGCCTCCACCCGTATAGCCATAGCGATCGTACCGGCGACGTGGACCGTAGCCAAACCAATAAAACCAATCATTACCAATCCACAGCCAGGGACTAAAACCGCCACCGCCATAGCTGCCGCCATAACTGCCACCGCTGTCATTATCCCGCTGGGACTGCATAGCAATTTGCAGGGCAATGATTGCCAGCAACACAAGCACCACCGCCACAATCAGCAGAATGCCAAAGGAAATCCGAATCAGATAAAAAAGGACAGCCCAAATCTTTGCCCAGGTCTCTTGCCAGCGCAGTTGCCAATATTGATTGCGCAGAACAGATCGAAATTGGCGGGGAAACTCATAGGCAATATCCCCCGTCTCAGCCACTTGCATATGGGCTTGGGTCGCAGACGCCAGGGCCAAAACCCCTGCTTCTGCCTGACTAATATTTAATCCAGTTTTAGCGGCTACATCACCTGCAGTCACCCGATACTCAAGGGTTTCGACCGCCTTCATGATGTCCTGATTTAGCTCCATGGGTTCCTTAAAGGGATGTTCAGCGCTGCTTACCTAGTATAGAAATCCCTATCACGCATCTGCCATGGCGGTACAAGTGTGGGTTTCCATCAGCTTAAATCGGTCTCATCAGTTTAAAAATTAGCTAACGGCAGTCATACCAGCTATTCAAACGGGTTTTGCAGTAAAACAAAAAAGGTGAAGCCCTTTGACAGGGCTTCACCTTTTTCGAGGTAAGTCAAACTAATCTACCAAGCCATTCCCTAAGATGGCTGCTTATTGCCAGTAATCTGGTCTTTCACATCACCCAAAGTGCTTAGCAATTCTCTACGATTTTCAGCCTTGATCAAATAGCGGTAAATAAACCAACCCGTGTACAGCAACCCGACCAGTTCCATCGTAGGAGCAATCACCGGGATATCATTGATGGCCCCCAAGATAGCAAAAACCATCTTGATAGCAATCAGGACACCAAACACCAGACCAATAACCGTAATTGGTCGCTTGTACTCGCTAAACGTATTAACCACGTATTCCGGGGCATCCCCTAGGACACTGGCAACTTTAGCCAGAACCTCTTTGGCTTGTTCAGCAGCATCAGCAGTGCTCTCAGTCGTCACGTTCTCTTCTGGGGAATTAGTATCGGTGCTCATATTTGTATGGAAAATAACAACCTAGGAAGGACTTTCCTACGCTCGCCTACTTTTTCAAGAGATGGCTGGTGCTCAACTACTTAACCTCTGAAACTAAGCCAGAGTGAGCAAAAAAGCAATCAACCAGTCACGCACGCATTGGTCATGCAAACAGGCATCACCGAACTAAGGGTCATCTTTAGCCAGCGCGCTTTAATTAGTTTATTCTGACTTCATAGAAAAATAATAACTTGCATCAACATATAGTCAATTTCAATCATTATTCTTATCGAATTAACTCAAACGTTTCAATTTGAGACTGCCTTGTCGTTGAGCTTACAGTCAGAACTACAATGATGTCTGTCAGTGCCGCTGCACCTCGGAATGAATACATCCGTCGATATGCCCAGGGGCAAGACGGCTCGTTTCACTCAGTCAGCAACGGCTTTATTGCATTATCTAAGGGCTTATCGAAACCATCTACGGTGAGCTAAAGGGCCTAAAGCCTAGTCAGCTCAAGCAACTACGTCGTCTTTACCATCAGCGAATTCCGGGTAGCCAGATTACTAGCCGTGAGTTTGCCCAACGTTTGGCAGCCATCAGTACTGATGTTAATCAGCCTGTGTGTGCCTATGTAGACCGACGCGGTCATGTCATTCGTGTCGGTGTCGGTTCGCCTCGACAAACTCAGATTCCTGCCCTGGAGCTACCCCGCTATGGTGCCGAGCGTCTGTGTGGTATTCGCTGCATCGCTACACAACTCAAGCAAGAACCACCGGGTAATGCTGCCCTGACAGCCATGGCTCTACAGCGGCTGGATGCCTTAGTGTTGCTGACGCTAACCGGTAGCGGTTTCCAGCGGAAGGGCGGTGGTGCAACAGGCTATATCCGAGAAGCGTACTTGGCCCATCTGATACCAGAGGAGGCCCAGCGCTGGTCAGTTTCTGATCCGATGGACTTGGAAAGTATCAGTCAGGAAGACTTTAGTGACCTGACCGAAGGTCTAGAGGAAGAATTTCGGCGGTTATTTATAGCCCAGCAGGTTGATGCTAGCCACGATCGAGTACTGCTGGTGGGTTTACAAACTGACAAAATCTCTATACGACGATTCAAAAGCGGTCTAGAAGAAATCGTGCGATTGGTGGAAACTGCCGGGGGTGAAGTATTAGAAACGCTAAAGCAAAAGCGGTCGAAGCCTCACCCCCAGACTGTACTGGGGGCTGGCAAGGTGGATGAGGTGGCGTTAGAAGCACAAACTCTTGGCGCTAGTTTAGTCGTGTTTGATCGAGATTTATCTCCGGCCCAGGTCCGCAGCCTGGAGCAGCGCATCGGGGTGCGGGTGGTGGATCGCACTGAGCTGATTTTGGATATTTTTGCACAGCGGGCGCGAACAGGAGAGGGTAAGTTACAGGTGGAGCTAGCTCAGCTGGAGTATCAGCTGCCGAAGTTGACGGGTCGTGGTCAGGCGATGTCTCGACTAGGCGGTGGCATTGGTACCCGTGGTCCTGGTGAAACGAAGTTGGAAACTGAGCGGAGGGCAATTCAGAAACGGATTACGCGGCTACAGCGGGAGGTGAATCAGCTGCAGGCTCACCGGTCACGGATTAGACAGAATCGGCAGCACCATCGGGTGCCATCGGTTGCAGTCGTGGGGTACACGAATGCGGGGAAGTCAACGTTGTTGAATACTCTCACCAATGCAGAGATTTATGCGGCAGATCAGTTGTTTGCAACGTTAGATCCAACAACAAAAAGATTATCGGTGTTGGATAGTGACACCCATGAGAAGAGAACGATGGTGCTCACTGACACAGTAGGGTTTATTCAGGATTTGCCGCCGTCTCTGATGGATGCGTTTCGAGCAACGTTAGAGGAAGTAACTGAAGCAGATGCATTAATGCATGTGGTGGATTTGTCTCATCCAGCATGGCAGGACCATATTCGCTCGGTGATGGGGATTTTGGGACAGATGCCAACAACGCCGGGGCCAATCTTGTTGGTGTTTAACAAGTTAGATGCAGTGGATAGTGACACTCTCGCTGTCGCGAAAGATGAATATCCCCAGGCATTGTTTATTTCGGCGGCGCAGAAGCTGGGATTAGAGACACTGCGGCAACATTTGGTAAAGCTGATTGATTATGCCGTGGCAGGTGAGTAGGATTTTATTTTCTATAGCTGAGCTAGGATGTAGTAGCTTCAACCTGCATGAGTCAAATGGCTATAACACTTGCCCTGCCCATTGGAGAGAAACGCGTCGTTTTGCCGAATCTAACCTGGCAAGGCTATCAACAGGTACTGCAGGCTTTACCAGCTACTCGTGCGGCTCGTCTTACCTATGACTGTGGTGTTTTAGAAATCTCCATGCCTTTAGAAGAACATGAACGGGCCAGTGAGTTGATCGGTCTTTTTATTCGGATTTTGGTAGTAGAGTTGGGGTTACGGTTAAAGTCGATGCGGTCTACTACGTTAGATCGAGCTGATCTGGATAAAGGAGCAGAGCCTGATAATGCTTACTATATTCAGAATCAGCCTCAGGTAGCTGGTAAAACAGTTAATCTAAAGACTGATCCACCGCCAGATATTGTAGTGGAGGTAGATATTACCCATACGGATATTGATAAAAATCGACTTTATGCGAGTCTGGGGGTACCAGAATTTTGGCGGTTTAATGGTGAAGACTGGCACATTTATTGCCTTGTCGATGATGTATATGAAGAGGCTGAGACTAGCCCGACATTTAAATTTGTACAAAAAGCAGATCTCTATCGTTTTTTAGAAGATGCTCAGCAGGATGAAGTGGGCGCAGAAATAAACCTGCGCAGCTGGGTAAGAACTCAGCTAAACGGTCAAACGAAACGTATTTAATTTAGCCTACTAGTCAGCGTTCTCTAGCACCTCTGGGGCGGCTATGCCAACGACTCCGCTCAGGGGACGCTGGCTGAGGGTTTTGACTGAGCGAAGTAAAAGCCAACGACATTGATGGGGCAGTTACAGTCTAGGGGTCGGAAAAACAGAGGAAAACAGCCGATCAAACTCTGAAGGGTTCTGATTTTTCATCAAAGTGTAAAGGCAAGACACTTTCGATATTTTCAGTGGGGTGGGGAACGGTGTAGTGAGACGTGACTTTCCCATTATTGGGGCAGGCGTTAGCCGCTTTGATGCCTGCCTCCATAGCCCTATCGACCTCAGCCACACGTCCTCGAATAGTGACAAACTGACGTCCACTATCAGCCTGGTTAATGCCTAACAGGGAGACATTACCTGCTTTAACCATGGCATCCGCCGCTGCCAGCGAAGCTGGAAATCCGTGGGTTTCGATGACACCGATAGAATAAAGCATGGGGAAGGGTTCGATTATGAAGTTTGCTTTCTCAATATACCTGAGACCCGCCCCCCAACCCTCAACCCATGGCACTTGAAATCCGATACTCGATGCGACTGATAGCGTCAGATTTTAGGCAACCGCCTAAATTAATTGGTGTTACATGCTTTACCGGCTAATCATTCGGCTCATCTTACTGACAGCAGTGATGTTTTAGAATCTCCACGCTATTAGAAGAATATAAACGCGCCAGCGAATTGGGAGGTCTACCTATTCGTTTTTGTAGAGGAGTTTAGATTTTACGACTATTGAATTCGCAAAACTGGATAAGAGAACGTTTGAGTCGCTATCGATACACACATTTTATTGATTACTCTGCAGTTACTCTTGTCCAGATGTGCACTCCCCCTTCAGATGCAATCTGACGGATGGTATCTGCATCGACTACTTCGAGTGTGAGTGATGCTCCATCCGATTTTTCCCTACGATAAATATTCGTCGTAATTTGGTCATAGTAATAGGTATTACCACCACTCTCAAGACGAAGTCCTCTCTCCATGAGTCTAATCTCTCGTACTTTACCTGAACTCTGAGACTCCCAGAATCCGTCCGGCAGAATGAAATCTGTTTGCGAAAGGGACGTTGACGTCTGCTGCTGCTCGGAGGGCTCACTAATATCTGGCAAGACTGGCTCTGTTTCTGGAGACGTTGACGTCTGTTGCTGCTTTAAGGGAACACTAACGTCTGCCGACTGGAAAATTTTGTCCCAGCTTGAAATAAAAGCACCTCCTAGCACGGCCAATGCTCCAATAATTGCTACCAAAATCTGTACTTTATTAGATGATTCAGACATTGATGGATTATCAATAAACAAACTTGACTTAAACTGCTGCAGCCAAAGGTAGACGAGCTAACTATACTTTCAGGATCAAAAGCTGTATTCAGTTTCACAAACAATGAAAGCAGTACTTTCAGGATCATAAAGCTGTATTCAGTATCAAAAACAATAGATACAGTCTATATTCCGGATTGCAATCATCACTAGATTACGCTAATAATAACGAATTCATACTACATACCTAAGTTTTGCCTGAATTAACAGCAACATGCTCCGAGTCAAGAAGAGCTGCTAGACCCTGTATTCAAGGCTTCAAAGTTGGGTGGGCAGAGCCCACCAACACTTATAGTGAACTCCCCCTTCCTACTAGACCACATAGCTATTGCGCAAATCTTTGCCACCACAGAGTCTCGGCACATCTATTGCCAAGAACCAATCAGGTCGCTTATACCAAAGATGGTGCCGCGCATCGTAGTAGGGGCCCAATACCTGTACCCGTGAAATAGTTATTAGTCGAATACTGCGTCAATCGTAGGCTGCGACTCAAGAATTAAGGCTGCAAATCATAAAACTCATCAGGCAATCCAGGCTCGTCAGGAAATTCACTCGGCAGATCGTACATCGTCGGCAAACGCTCCGACAGTGACAATGATGGCACTAGCTGTAGAAACTCTGGGGAATCTTTAGCCTGAGTCATGCAGGTACAGTTTTAGGTATACATCTCATTAGTACTCTGCTAGTTCGTAAATCACATCTCAATTAAACACCAAGAGATATAATTCCCTCTTACCATAAAGCCCGAAAGACATAGCTGTCTCTCGGGCTTTGAACAGAGATTTAACTATCGAAACATGAGATCGATAGCTGATATTTTCTCTTCTCTAGTTAACGCGACAGTTCTGAACAATTGCCTGAGTGACTTGCTTCACCTCAAGTGCCCATTCTTCATCATTCTGAACAGCCTTCTCAACACTCTCTAGAGCCTGATAAAACAACTGCCAGCCAGCTTTCTCACGCTCATAGGTCTTTTGCAAGTCACTGGGTTCTCCCTGGATAAAGTCCAAACCTTCCTGCAATTGAAACGCAGCTGTATGGATAAACTCGATAGCTTCGTCTGACTTACCTGTATTAAACAGATTCGCCACCTTGAGAGAAAGTCTCAACAGCGCCACAGTAATGGGCAGTTTAGAGGTAAAACAACCGGTAAATGGATCAATGTCAGCCTTGATGCTGTCTGTCGCTTCAGGTAACACATCAACATACTTAGAGAACAACAGAATCCGCAGATAGTCTCCCACCTGCTTACCCACCTTAGCCATAGCAATGGCTTCCTGGGCAAAGCCTTCTTTATCATGGCGCATGATAAGACCAGAGGCATGGGCATAGCCTAAGTTTGGCTGCTGACCACGGGCCGAGAGAATATAGGCCTGGTCTTCCGCCCGACCGATAAAGCTAGGGGTGAATGTTTGATAACGACGGAGAGTGTCTACAAGGACACCGTTAGTACCACCGGTAACGTGGATACGTTGGATAGCCTTGGTCTCCCCATCAAAGTCAGTCCCCGCTGCATAGCGAGTCATCATTTCTGCTTCTGTGGATAGTGCCTGGGGCAGCTTACTAAAGAAGACATACTCATCAGGGTTGAGCTTGCTACCAGGAATTGTCACATCAGGGGTAAACACTCCTTTATGAATATCCCGCTGGTTAACCAGGGCACCGGCAATCATTCCTAGCTCAATGGGCTGTCCCGCAGAATCTTTACCAGTGGCACCCCATAGAGGAGTCTTTAGATGACCAAAGGCAGTGGCACCAGTTTGCTCTAGCAGCTCCGCCTGAGGAAAGACCTGGTCCAGGTCAATCTTAAATGTGGCCTTAATCTCAGGATCCACGAGCACATTCCATAGAGCAACAATCGCCTTAAGGAAGCTATAGTGACGACCATAGCGGCCATCGACACCAAAGACAGAGAGCATTTCCTTAGCATCTTTACTAGCAGAAGAACGCTCCAGAACAGGGACTAAAACCTTGTCGATCAGCGTGTTGGCATCTGTCTCAGTAAAGGCAAAAATATTTAGATGCTCCAAGGGCTTACTGGCTGCCAGCACTTGTTTGAGATAGCTTTTGCCCAATGTCTGTAGACGCTCATGGGTAACAGACACTGACAGCACACAGTTCACCTTATCGGTGCCGTCTGACTGCTTATTCTCAAACTCTACCGCGTGGTTGAGATGCTTAAGACCGTAGAGGATCTCGTTGCTCTCCTCTGCAATACCAATGGGAATGGGATGATCGTACCAGTAGAGCTGAGGATCGTCGGCTGCATCTGCTAGCTCAGCTTGAAAATCAGCATCAAAACTAGATAAATCCGCTGAACCCAAGGGCATTGTCAGCAGGGCGTTGGAGGTAAACAGTACCTGCGTAGCAGGATTGTCGATGGGGGTGGGGTTAAGCTGGTCAATAGCCACCGTACGCTTTTCCCGGAGGACAGCAACTCGATCAGCTTCCTGACCCCAAATTCCAGTACCTTCAGGAAAAAGGACAGACCAAACTGCATTAGCTGCAGTAACCGTGTCTCCAGAAGCATCGTCTAGAGTGGCGGTTAGCTGATCTAGCTTGGTTTTTAACTCGGCATTTTTCTCACAAGCTTGCTCTAGCTCTTGAGCAATCAGCTGAGCACTTTGGGTATAAAACTTTGCTGCTTTTCCCCAATCAGGTGACGTGGATAATTTGTCTAAATAGGTTTGAGCTGCGAAAAAATTAGGATGAGCCTCACCCGCTAAAACGATCAAAAAGGCGGCATTAAGAGTTTGCAATAACGACGTCGCATCTTGCCCATCAGCTGCACTAGTGAATTCTAGGGGCAAAATTGCTGGCTGGGTTAGAAAATTCAGAATAGGATTGAGGGCTGTCATGAGTTTAAGAAACGTCTAAAGGACAACTCAAGCAAATTGAATGGGATACACCACCTTATAGTTTTATGCCAAACTGCCCTCGAGTATGGTAATGCGTACTTCAA
>JBCCXQ010000065.1:0-20529 GCA_039191365.1 Cyanobacteria bacterium P01_F01_bin.13
ACAATGACCGTTACCAGTCAGGTAGGCAAAGGATCTTGTTTTTCGTTTTCGATGGTGGCAGAAGTATTGCCTGACTTAGAGACAGACCTACTGTCTGATATTACCTACAAATTAAGGGGTAAACAGGTGCTGATTGTGGATGACAATGCTACCAATCGTGAAGTTTTAACCCTGCAAACCCAATCTTGGCAGATGGAACCCACCACCGCCCGATCAGCCTATGAGGCCCTGGGGATTTTAAGTTGTCAAAAAGAGCCTTTTGATGTGGTGATTTTAGACATGCAAATGCCCCAGGTGGATGGTCTGACCCTGGCGAGTAAAATTCGCGCAACAGACTATGGCAAGCAGATACCTTTAGTTATGCTGACCTCCGTTGGAAAACCTGAACTCGATGCTGATGCAGTCAACCGAGTTCAGTTCAATGCCTTTCTCAACAAGCCCATCAAGCAGTCTCATTTATATGATGTACTGGCACAAATTTTTGTAGGTCAACCTGTCAAAATGCAGCAAGCGGCTAAAACGACACAGCTTAACCCCAGAATGGCTGAGGCTCACCCTCTCCAAATTTTGATAGCAGAAGATAATTTGGTTAATCAACAACTGGCCCGACAATGGTTGCAAAAAATGGGTTATCGCTCCGATGTGGTTGGCAATGGCTACGAAGCTATCGATGCGCTCAAGCGACAGCACTATGATGTGATTTTGATGGATGTACACATGCCAGAAATGGATGGCCTGAGTGCAGCCGCTAAAATTTGTGAGGAATGGTCAAGGGAGCAGCGACCTCACATCATTGCCCTGACAGCCAATGCAATGAAGGGGGATCGCGAACGCTGTCTGGCGGCAGGCATGGATAATTACATTAGCAAGCCCATCCGTGTTGAAGAGCTGGTTAAAGCACTTCAACAAGTCACACCCTCAATGAAGAGGCCCGACATAGAGACAAGACTTTATCAAATTTGAGAGGCTTAACGTTTATCCTGAGAATGTAGGAGCCAGAATATAGAAGACGTCTATCTCCTAATTCCTACATTCTAATCATTTGCTCGGTCTTACAAATAATTGAGCATTCCTACTTATTTGCGTTGTTGTCTAACGCCTTGGATAGTTTCTCAAGGGCTTCGTTAATCTCAGCGCTGCTGACAATCAGAGGCGGCACAAATCTGACCACGCCTGGACCAGCGGGTACTAGCAACAAACCTTCTGCCATAGCTGCTTTGACAATATCGATGGATTTCAGGGGTGCATCAGCTTTGAGCACAAGACCGTTGATCAATCCCCATCCCCGTACCTGCTCAAACAAATTAGGATAGGCATCCACCAGTTTTAATAATCCCTGGCGTAGCTGCTGTCCCCGGGCACTGGCATTAGCTATGAGATCTTCTGACTCCAATGTGCGACATACGGTAAGGGCTACACCACACACAAAGGGGTTACCCCCATAGGTGCTGGCATGGTCCCCCGGCTGAAATACATCGCAGCTAGATTTACACAGCATTGCACCAATGGGGACACCACCGCCCAGTCCCTTAGCTGCGGTAATCACATCGGGTTCAATCCCCAGGTTTTCATAGCCCCAAAGCTTACCTGTACGCCCTACACCAACCTGAACTTCGTCCAAGATTAGGAGAATCTTATGTTGGTCACAAATTTGACGTACCCGCTGGAAATATTTGATATTGCCAGGATTGACGCCGCCCTCTCCTTGTAGTGCTTCCAGGAGAATAGCAGCAACACGGGGACCATTGGTATTGAGAGATGCGATCGCACTCTCCAACGCATCGCCATCATTAAACGGCACATAGTGGAACCCAGGTACCAGTGGCGCAAAGTTCTTTTGATACTTGGGCTGCCCGGTGGCAGTAATGGTAGCCAGGGTGCGTCCGTGGAAGCTGGCATTCGCCGTAATAATTACCGGCGCTTCAATCCCTAGCTTCGTGTGGCCATATTTGCGGGCCAATTTAATTGCCGCCTCGTTGGCCTCAGCTCCCGAGTTACAGAAAAAGACCCGGTCAGTGCAGGAATGCTCCGTCAGCCATTGGGCCAGTGCCCCTTGCTCTGGAATGTAATACAGGTTCGACACATGGTGCAGCGTCTGAATCTGCTGGGTGACCGCCTCCACCATCACCGGATGGGCATGACCCAGGGTACAAGTGGCAATTCCCGCTACAAAATCGAGATATTCATTCCCCTGATCATCCCACACACGACAGCCTGCCCCACGGGTTAAGGCCAACGGAAATCGTCCGTAGGTAGTCATTACATGACGATCAAATACCTCGGGCTGAAACTCTTTAGAAGATTTTGAGCTAAATGCCTTGAGGGGGTTTTGAACAAGCTGTTTTAGACTGACCACGAGCTAACCTCTGATTTTATTCCCTAGGTGATTGTAGGAAATCCTAGAAGCTTTTACCGCTAAATCATTCGATAGATATCATCAAACCAAGCAATATGTCAGCTTTTTGGTGGCTGAGCGCAGTCGAAACTACCGTCCAGAACGTCGTAGCTCACGCAACTCGGCCTTCAACCCATCCACATCCACAGCTTGACTGCCGTAGCGCCAACCCACGTAGCGCTCTACCATCTGACGGACTAAGTTGCCCTGGTGAAAGTCCGGGCGCTGCTGTAATCCTGCGGCATATTCCAAGGGCGTTTGACTGGCTCGTTTGCCATAGCCTTGCTGGTCTAAAACCCATAGCATCTGTTGGTAGATTTTCTCGATGGGGGCTAGGCGACTCAGTCTGAGCTGACGCTGCCACCATCGCCAGCCTTGCATGCCTAACCAGCCCAAAAAACCTACAACCGTTAACCCCACCGCCCACCATAAAAGGGTGACCCAGCCCTGACCATTAAAACGAGACAAAAACCGCAATAATACTCCAATCAGCATCACGAGTAGCTGAAACCCACGCTGGAGAAACTGAGCAACCGGAGCGGGCAAAGCACCTTCTAACATGCGCCATAGCTGACGTAGCACACTAAAGGGATTGGCACCGCCATTGTCTGGGGAAAAGAGTAACCCGTTGGGAATCGGATTGAAGTAAAACCATCCCTGATCCGGAAAATAAACCTCAGTCAGGGCATAGGCGTCGGTATTACGGACAATGTGAAACCCGGTAAATGCATTGAATTGACCTGGCCCAAACCCGGTTGCCAGTCGTGCCGGAATCCCTATAGAACGCAGCATTATGGTCAGTACGGTGGAGAACTGATCGCGCGGACCACCCTGGTACTTGAATAAAAATGCACTGACCAGATCTTCGCCCTCCTCAAAATAGGGCAGGTCCGTTTGAATGGTGTAGTTATCTTGTAATACCTGGGCCAAAAAAGTGGCTTTTTCGTAGGATGTATCGACGGGAACATCGGCGGTGGCCAGCCAGCGTTCGGTCTCGGTGCGGATAAGATCGCGAATCTCATCAGGCACCTGTAGATAATGCTGGCGAATAGAATCGCTATAATCCGTGCTGCTTTGGTTAAGCCGTTCAGGCTCTCGCAGAGGCACCTGGGAAACCACAGTGTATGTTAGACCCTCCGGTAGCGGTCCCGATGCTCTGAAGGCCCCTTCAGGATCCATCGCCAGCTCGTCCGAGGGAAAGTAGACCGACTCTGGTGAATAGAGGATGGGCAAGAGGTTCTGAAAGTCCTGCACCATAGTGAAGGTTTGCACCACTTCTTGAGTCGGCCCCAGGGATTGGAGCCTCACGGGTAAAAATCGATAGGACACTGGTGCCCGGCCCAGGTCCACCAGGTTATCGCCGCGCGATACCTCCCAGCCCTGGCCCGTGTATTGGTCAAAGGCCATCACCCGCCAAAAACCAGCCAGTTGCGATCTCACCCGCATCACCACCTGGGGTTCCAGCTCTCCCCTTAGGTTTTGGTTAATTCGTCGATTAAACCCATAGTAAAAGTCGGTACTGACTCGACCCGGTCCAGTCTCCGGGCTACCACTGGTACCCGAATTGGCGTCGTCTCCCACCTCTGCATCGTTAGTTCCACGGCTCACATAGCCTGGATTAAAGATTTCTCGACTGGATGACTCACCGTCCAACTCAACGCTACCGCTTACCGGAAACGACTGCAGCTGATACCCCGGTAATCTGGGCATCGCAATAAAAATTGCCAGTCCCAGGGTCAATACAATCGCCACAATACTGACCAGTTGTTTCAACGGTAGACCTGCCGAGAGTTGCCGCCAGTGCAGCAGTCCCAACCGCGAGCGATAATCCAACACTAGTACCGGTAGCGCTAGCAGTAAAAACACCAGCAAAAACGGTCCAAATATTAAAGTTTGGCTGATAGTGGCGGCCACCCCCACCAAAATCAGACCAATCATCATGGAGTATCCCAGGTCTTTTCGACGCGGTAAATCAAAGCTGTGGAGCACCTGTAGGTGAATCAGCAGCTCTGCCAACACAATCCTTGTATCACCAGGCAACCGCAGCATGCGTCCCAAAAAAAACACCAAAGCCACCAACATGCCCAGGGCGATTAGAAACTTGGCCGCTATGTTGCGACGACGACGGCTACGCCAGCTCCAGTAAGCTCCTGCTGCGCTGAGGGGAATCGCTAACAAATTCCAGCTAGAGGTCTCAGTCACCCCTGCCGCAGCTACACTAAGACTGCCAATCCCCACGGTTACCAGACATTGGACGAGCACCCGCAGCAAAATAGAGTTTTCAGGCACCGATGGCGGCAGGGCTTGTAGCCGCTGCCGCCATTGTCCGAGCAACCCTCGGGACGGTGGATTGGATTTAGAACGAGAAAAGACCATACCAGGTAAACGCGCAAACGGATAGATAAGTTGGCGTGTTTATATCCTAGCTGGCTTAATGCTGTGGCTAGTTTAGCAGGAGCCGTTGGCCTAAATTAATCCGCAGATGGCTCCAGCACCATAACCGAAAACCGCAGAGGTCGCTGACAGTCATCTTCTAGAAAAACTTCCAAAGAGTAGGCACTGCCAATCACAGGTGCAGTTTGCGCCAGCGTCAACATACCCGCTTCCGAGCGAGACGCCTGACTATCTGAATCATTACCCAAGAGCTTGATATTGCCACCCGTAGGCATGGTTGCATTGATAATCATCACTGCACCTGTATAGTTCACATCCAGGTGCACGACCCCTTGGGGAGTCACCCAATCTCGGCTGATGGTAGGCTCCTTAAGCGAAACCGTTAAGGCCAGTGCCGACATAATTTCCATTGATGCCAGCATAGTCAGAGCGATTTGCTGTTCCGGTGTGGCCTGATCATAGCCACCTGCCAGGTTTTCTACTTCTTGCAGTGTGGCCTCCGCCAGGGCCGAGCCAGAACGGTAAGCCGGCGTAAGGACAATATTGGCAATAGGCTCAAGAGCTTCTAACGAATCTGGGAAAAGGGACTCAACAATCTGTACTAACTTAACGCCCTGCTTTTGTGTAGACTGTGCCAGGCTCTGGCAACGGTCTAACAATCGATGCAGAACAGTTTCAGGCAGCTTACTTGAAATGCTGAACCGGAGTGGATTTTCGAGCCACAGTCGGCTGATTGGTTGGGCGTAGGCAGGCATGGGTATCTCAGCTGGATACTCACGCACCTCAGCTTCCCAAGGAAACAGCGGAGGCCGGTTTGCAAATTCTGTTTGGAATCGGTGTTTTAAAAGTGTGTGAAAACGATCTTGCACAGTGGTTTTATCTCCGAAGTTAAACGACTGACCCGTTTCAAATAAAAAGTCAAATGATACAGCGTCAGATCCGACTTCAGATGCACAAACTGCTGATGGGTTGGATCCTGTCGGTGGGGTAGGCTCATTCCCTGATATAGAGGATGCCGAGCGGTCGAAAGCTAAGAACTCTAATAATAAGCGTTTCAAATTTTCTGACTCACTATTCATGATTAAATGCCCCTGATCCGGATGATAAAACCGAGATGTAAAAAATTTAGCCTGGCTGGCTGCACAAATACACCACCCACTGGCAGCTCGTTAACCTACTGATAGATTACGCATTTCCCACGCTTGTTCAAGTAATTTAGACCAATGTTTTCTAATCTGCGTCAGGCTTAAACCAAGGGCTTGGGAGATGTCTGTATCAGAAAGCCCCTGTTGCTTAAGTTGCAGCAGTTTGGTCTGGCTTTGGTCCATTTTTTCTTGTAGGTGATCCCACTGCTGAGGTGTTAATCCCAGATTTTTTTCTAACTCGATACCTAACCACTCATGGACCAACTCCCAGTGATGGGTTAGGGCAAAGCGTAGCAAATGATACTTAAAGCGTTGTTGTAGATAGTCCCGTTGACGTGACGTTAGCCCCAGCAAACCCTCGATCTCACTGGCTGGCAGGTCCATTAACCGCAAACTAAAGTAGTCGGCACAGTCTTCTTGCTTTTTTTCCTTCAGGTAGAGCATTAGCTCATCCACGACCCGCTCCCGCAGATTATCCTCTGGCGGCGAATCAGACTGGAGTAAGATTTCCTCCCGCAGTCGCTGAATGGGAGCATTTTTCCAACCTTGATCGTTTTCATTGGCAGCCTCAGTGGCCTGCTCAATATCCACAGCGGTTTCAGGGGGTTGCTGTTTGGAAAAGGTCTGGGCACGCAAAATAATCAACTGCTGACTGCGGCCCCGTCTGAGAGGAATACGGCGCTTGCCGTAGCGCTCAGTAAAGGCCATATACTCAGCCAGTTCTAATGCCGTACGAGGCTGGTAATCCGCCGCCATCTGGTTCTCGCGACGAAACGCGTTGATGGCCTCGCTATAGAAGTTTTGTAGAAAATCTTCAATTAGTGAAAGACGGGCCTGATAACTGGTCTGGGCGTGAGGCACCGAAATATAGCGATAGATAATTGCACTAAGCGTACTATGCAACTCAATGCGACCCCGTTCGGAGCTAAGTTTGTAGTAGCGAATGCACTGATCTACGCGATGATGAGCAAGGTTAAATGCCCAACTTTTTATATCCCCAGAATCTTGAATGCGTTGGCTTTCCGTACAAATACGAAGCGATTCGCTACAGATGCGATCGGCGACAGCCTGGCAGCTTCGTTCGGAGGTCCTGGTCACCTGCTTCAGCAACTGCAAAACGTCAGTATTCAGTGCTTCTACAAGCGTTGTAGATGTTTCCTCGAGCATTAGCAGCGTGGTCATTAGAGCTTACGCGTCCCAGGCAGTATCTCACCTGAGCATAGACAGTTTTCCGCACGTTCTAACAAAAGTCAGTAATTTTCACGAAACTATCAAAAAAGTCGGATGGATATCGAAAAACAAATTCAAATTTTGATTGAGGAAGCTCCGGATCAGACGACTGGTCAGGCCATTGAATTGGTTGCTCCTCTTCTCAGAGAAGTGGCAGGGCAGCTTCCGCAGCAACTATATTATGTGATCCAATCCCTTGGGCAGGGATGGGTGATGAACACCCTACGTGGTCGGCAAGATCCGAAAGCAACTAAGACAGTTGTCTATGCCTACCCATCCCTAGATGCAGCAGCAGTAGCTGCAGCGGACAATCCCCAGATGATGGCCTTGCCCCATCCCAGCACGCATCTGCTGTTTCAGCTGCTATCGCTTAAGCAGGTGGACAGCATTATTTTTATGCAAGAAAAAGGCAAGGGCCAGGGTGTCGAAGTGCCGCGGACAATGCTGGAGCAGGTAATGCGGGCACAGCTACAGCAACTTAAGGAAAAAGGCGGATCACCGACAGATATCGCATAATATTTCGTCGAGTTCAAAACTTTGGGTAAGACGGTAAGTCTTGAGTTCGCTATGCTACGCAGTTGATGTTTGTCATGCCCCCATCGCAAACGACTCACGATTCACTACTCGCGCAGGCTTCCCTCGTCACCTTATGCCGATACTCAAACATGTCCCTTAGTCGCTCCAGTACAAACCAACCAATCATGGGTTCGCTGGCCCACTCCAGCGGTAATGTAAAGGTAATATCATCTGTCAATCGTGTTTGATTACCCTCCGACTCAAACCGATGGCGATGGATCCAGGCATCTAGAGGCCCGCTTTCTTGGATATCGGTAAATAATCGATTGGGCTTGTACTCGTCGGTGTGGCGGGCAATCCAGGTGATAGGAATAGGTCCAAGCCACAGCCGAAACTCGCTCACAGCCCCAGGGCCAAGACCTCCTTCACGGCGGACAGCTTCAACCGGTTGCCAGGGTGGTGTGAGTAGATTGAGGATATCCGGACGTTCGTGGAAGCGCCAGACGGTTTCCGGTGGGGCGGCGATCAGGCTGGTGTGTTGAAAAGTTTTCATCGTATAGGGGCTTCCATTTGGATGCCCAAAAGCATTTATCAATGAAGGAATTATCTATTGTTTAAGTACTTTAGATTCCTGGACTTTAGCGTTATGAACTTTGTCATAGCTTGATCATGATCTTTGCTTCAAGCTTTTTAAGGCTTTCGCTGATTACGATGGCACCATCCCACAAGCAGGTTGCCACCATGTACGATTCCCTAGACATTACCCTAGATGCCTTTGCGGCCCGTCGAGTTCAAAAACTTACCCAGTGCGTCACCTGGATATCTAATCGCTTGGGGCTTAGCGAGCCACCTATCCCCCTCGGCGAAGCTCAGGTTCAAGCATTTCTTACCAACGAGGCTACAAGTCCCAGCTAGATCCTAAACATTGACATCCAGAACACCTATGACATTTACCACTAGCAGAGGTAAGAGCAATGTTTCGAGTGTAATGGAGACTTTTGAAACGATATAGAAAATGTCCTAAGGCATCAGGGCATTTTCTATACAACAACCAAAAAGTAGTCAAAGAGATTCTCGTGAACTTATTTGAAACCCAACTCTCTTCTAAAATAAAAAGTAACGTTGCGCCATAGGCAGTTCTTCCGCTGGTTCACAGGTGAGCAACTGACCGTCAGCTCGCACTTCATAGGTTTCAGGATCCACCTCCATAGTGGGCTGATAGTCATTCAGCTTCATATCCGCCTTACTCAGGTTGCGGCAGCCGCTAACGGCAACAGTTTGTGTTTGTAGACCAATCTGGCTGGCAATATTTGCCTCAGCCGCTGCCTGAGAGATAAAGGTGAGCGACGTGCTGCCAATGGCTCCACCAAATGAACCAAACATAGGCCGCATGTGAATCGGCTGCGGTGTCGGAATGCTAGCGTTGGGATCCCCCATCTGTGCCCAGGCAATGGCTCCGCCCTTGATCACAATCTCTGGCTTTACCCCGAAGAATGCGGGTTTCCATAGGCAAATATCCGCTAGCTTGCCTGCTTCCAGCGACCCTACCTCATGGGCAATACCATGAGTAATAGCTGGATTAATCGTGTATTTAGCCACGTAGCGCTTGGCCCGGTGGTTGTCATTGCGCTCCGGATCTTCTGCCAGGGCTCCTCGCTGCACTTTCATTTTGTGGGCTGTCTGCCAGGTGCGGATAACAACTTCGCCCACCCGACCCATGGCCTGGGAATCGGAGGCAATCATACTAAAGGCTCCGAGATCATGGAGGATATCCTCAGCCGCAATCGTCTCCCGGCGAATGCGAGACTCGGCAAAGGCCACATCTTCAGGAATGCTAGGACTGAGGTGGTGACATACCATTAGCATGTCCAGATGCTCGTCCAGCGTATTGCGAGTATAGGGCCGCGTCGGGTTTGTCGATGACGGTAGCACATTGGCTTCACCACAGACTTTGATAATGTCTGGCGCATGGCCGCCTCCGGCACCTTCGGTGTGGTAAGTGTGAATGACTCGATTCTTAAAGGCGGCAATAGTATTCTCAACAAACCCGGCTTCGTTGAGGGTGTCGGTGTGGATAGCCACCTGCACATCAAAGTCATCGGCCACCCCCAGGCAGGTATCGATAGCACCTGGCGTAGTTCCCCAGTCTTCGTGCAGCTTTAGACCCATGGCTCCGGCCTGCACTTGCTCTACCAGTCCTTGGGGCTGAGCGCTGTTACCTTTGCCGAGAAAACCCAGGTTCATGGGGAATGCATCCGCTGCCTGCAACATGCGATAAATGTTCCATGCTCCGGGAGTACAGGTGGTGGCGTTGGTACCTGTAGCGGGTCCAGTACCGCCCCCAATCATGGTGGTCACGCCGCTAGCAATGGCCGTTTCAATCTGCTGCGGACAAATAAAGTGAATATGGGAGTCGATACCTCCAGCGGTAACAATCATCCCCTCACCCGCCACTGCCTCAGTTGCAGGGCCAATAATGATGTCTACGTTGTCTTGAATATAAGGATTACCCGCCTTACCGACCTTGGCAATGCGGCCATCTTTAATGCCGATATCTGCTTTAACAATGCCCCACCAGTCTAAAATCAGCGCGTTGGTAATCACCATGTCCACCGCACCGTCCGCTCGCGTAATCGGCGACTGGCCCATGCCATCACGAATGACCTTGCCACCCCCGAACTTGACCTCGTCTCCGTAGGTGGTAAAGTCCTGTTCTACTTCAATGATCAAAGCGGTATCTGCTAACCGCACCCGGTCTCCCACCGTGGGACCATAGGTTTCAGCATAGGCGCGGCGATCCATGCGGTAGCTCATCGAAGTCTCCTAGCGTAGAGGGGGTTAATTGAAGCCACGGATAGCTTACGCTAGCTTTGGAACTCCGACGAGTATATGGCGAACATTTTTAAAGAATTAGGGCTGGGCAATGGGCAGTTTGCCTGCGGGGCTAGCTTCCTATTATCCACTGCCCCATTGATCTAACCTGCATCTAACCTGCGCACTCGTCCCGGCTGGGTAGCATCAACACCTCACCGTCACTGTCTTTCCACTGTAGCCAGCCTTCTTCTTCACTAGCGCCAATCAGGGGCTCACAGCCATCAGCTGGCCGGGTAACGCGGACACGGATCCAATCGTCTTTGACTTCTAGCGGTTCGATCAGGCTATTGGGACTCACCAGGCTGAGGACGTTACGACCCCGTTCGGGTTGCGATCGCAACACCTGGGTCTCACTGTCATTACGTAAGTAAAGAGTCTCAGCATCGGCCAACCGATCTCCCCAAGCATAGAATGACAACTCCAGACCCCGATCATCCAGCTGCTCAGTATGAATCCAGGCGCTACCGCCATCGGTATATTGCATCTGCAACCAGCCATCCTCACGAGCTTCCAAAATCGGAAACGCCAGCAGCATTGGATCCACACTCACCATCGTAAACCTGGCATCACGACCGATGGCATAGGCCTGCTGACCATTGGGAATCAACCAGCCCTGCCAAATCCAACCCCAGTGTTCGCCACCAGGCTCACTATAAAGGGGCAACTCCACCGCAGATAACCAACTCGCCTCCATGCCCGAACGATGCCTTATCTGTGTACCTGGGCGACGCTGTAGTCCTGAGCGACGCTGTGGAGATAGATACCCCACCCCTAGAGGCATATCCGTATCAGCCAGATCTACAATACCGTCTAGGGTAGGATTCACTGCCGTTGGCAAATTATTCCCACCGTCGGAGGTCTGGCCCAATGCTGGTCCAGTACCTAGTAGTAAAACCCCGTTTAGACAAGCGATTGCAGCAAAATGGCGTAGTCGTAACATAGTCAATATCAGTTAATCTCAGAAAACTTGTATGCAGATGTATGCAGAGTTAGTCACCCCAGTGAAAAAATCTGGACAATGTGAACTGTCGTCAGAAACGGTCAATATATCAGCCACACTCTACTAGCCAGGAGATTGCTATGCACATAGCTATTGCTATCTCTAGCTTTCAGCGGTCATCGATGTTATGAACCATGTGCGCCGAGCTATACTCCCTGATTCAAGTATTGCCTCTTCTTATCAGAAATAACTAATTTTTTGTTGTCTTGTCACCTAACAAAGTGCTGATTTTCAAGGAGGTCTACACAGCACCCTCGATGCGTTGGTTAAAGCCGTAGACCTGACGCTCTCCCGCTAGCGCAACTAGAGTCACAGAGCGCTCATCTCCCGGCTCAAATCTTACTGCTGTCCCTGCTGGAATATCTAGCCGCATTCCCTTGGCTTGGTCTCGCTCAAACTGTAGAGCCTCATTCACCTCATAGAAATGAAAATGAGACCCCACTTGAATGGGGCGATCACCACCGTTCGCAACCGTCAATGTGACCGTTGCTCGACCGGCATTAAGTTCAATGTCGCCTTCTACAGGCAACAGTTCCCCAGGAATAATCGTTGAGCTAGACATTATCGTAATCCTCCAATCTGACTAATTAAATCTTGCTGCATTTGATCCAGTTGTTTTTTCACCGTTTCTAAGGCGACCTCTAGCTCCTGACTCAGTGGCTGAGCCCGTTTACTTAAGTCGGTCAACCCCATGTAGTGGGATACTTTCAAGGCCAATTCCTCTGGTACCTTAAAGTCTGGCAATACGCCAGAGCCTTCCCAGTTCTTGCCAGTCACTGCATTCACGACCTGACCTGTGGGTAAAAACATCCAAAAATGGTCGTGCAGTCGCTGTCCGGACCCTGGGTTTGCTTTACCTGCAGTCGTTTCGCCAATTAATGTCGCCCGCTTCAGTTGCTTAAGGGTGTAGGCAAACTCTTCGGCAGCAGTCGCTGTCTCAGGGCCAGTCAAAATGTATACGGGGCGGTCCAAATAACGAGGGCCTCCTACATAGGGCATTGTCCAACTTTGTTGGACGCGCTGTTCTGCAGGCCAGTGCACATCGCTCAGGTGTACCGCTGGATAGGGTGGCAACAAATAGCTGCACAGCAGTGCCACCATTCCTGGGGAGCCCCCACGGTTGTAGCGCAGATCAATAATCAGCCCCTCAGTATGGGCCACACAGGTCATCGCCGCTGCTAGTGTGTCCCCTGCAAATTCTGGCGGCTCAAAGCCATAGAGCTGCAGCAGTCCCAAATTTCCTGCCAGCCGCTCTACCCGATTAATGTCAAAGTTACGACGCTGACTCTGCTGACGTTGATATGCTAACTCTTCAGCCGTAGGGGGAGTATCAGCACTCAAATTTGGCAGCGGTTGGGGGCTAAAATTCACCCGCACACTGCGATCTTCAGTCAGGGTTTGCAGCTGAGTCGTTACGGTTTCTGCAAATTGGTGCCCACTGACAATGTCGCCATAGCCACCTTCACTCAGCCGTTGCCGAATATCCGCCTGGGCCCTGGCCGCCACTTCTGGAAAGGCATAGTAGTCTAATGCCTCGGTAATCGCTTCCAGCACATGGGTACGACTCTCTTGATCCAGGTCTATATCCTGAAGACTGTCACCATTCATAGAACCATCGGACTCAACCATAAAAACATCTAACGCAATGAATTTTTGAACGTCGTAGGGGCGTTACATGCAACGCCCCTACGTTTATTCGACCTATTGAATTGGGTTATGTACGGTAACGAGCTTAGTTCCATCCGGGAACGTCGCTTCTACCTGCACTTCATGAATCATGTCGGCAATGCCATCCATAACTTCATCACGCCCCAGCAGGGTTGTGCCATAGCTCATCAAATCCGCCACTGTCCGTCCGTCCCGCGCACCTTCCAAAATTGCGGCGGAAATATAGGCCACAGCCTCTGGATGATTGAGTTTTAACCCCCGATCCTTGCGGCGTTCGGCAACCAGAGCAGCGGTAAAAATCAGAAGCTTATCTTTTTCTTGGGGAGTGAGTTGCATAGGGTGCTTAGGGGACTGATCACAACAGCGATATTAAACTACCATAGGTTTGATTGCTAGACTCCCCAAACCCTTGGCACATAGGCTTTTTGGCCTAATACCTCGGTTCGAAGATATTGCCAAATATTTATAAAGTACTGTCGAGCACGTTGGCTAGATGGCCCACGATAACGACCGACAAGTCCCTGTTCTAAATGGCTGACGCCGATATCACCAGGGGAGAGGGTGTCTGCACTCAGCAAAGTTCTGATGGTTGTGAGATGCTCTGGGGAAATAGGCTGCCCCACCAGCAAGAAGGTGGCCATAACTGGATGCCCCGCCAAACCGTTATGGCTGCTGAGGACCTCAGTGCCGCCCACTAACTGTTGTCGGTCGATCCACAAGGGCACCCTCTGCTGCCAGATTTCTGTTTGCGATCGCCACTGCCCGCTCTGAAGTGTTTCCCCCCTAGCACTGCGGCCAAAGCGAGTAATATCCCACCCCATCCACACACCACCAGGTTCTAACTCCACCCTCAAAGCTTGCTGGAACTGCCCCCCATTAAATAAAATCAGCTCCTGAGGCAGCCATTCTACATAGGCTCCAGCCTCCACTCTAAGCTGAATAGTCTGCTTGGCCCAGTCTCCCTGGCTACGGTACACCTTGTGAGCCGCTGCTGTTGTTATCAATGTCTGGGTATCAGGCTCCGCTGTAATTACCATATCCAGCTGATCGCCACCCACCATTCCTCCCGCCGTGTGAACTATCACACTCTGGCAATGGTCTGGAGCGGCCGCCGGATAGAAGGGTCGCTGTACACGTAACGGAGAGGTGCTGTGGATGTTTGATGGGATGGTTTTGCCGTTGACGTTGGTAAAGTGCAGATTAAGCGTACCTTGCCAACCGAGGCTCTTTTGCGTCTTATGCTCTGGGTAAACCGTATTGGTTGTTTGCATTAACTCTTGTTGTTTAACGGTAGGCTGTGCTCGCTCTCTGTAGGAGCATCCATTCGTAGGGGCATCCATGCACCCCCCTACGTGTCTATTGCGCTTGGCAAAACCTTTCAACACACCGAACAAAGATCTCCACCCCAGTCCCGAGGACTGTTTCATCAAAGTCAAACCGAGGATGGTGGTGGGGATAGGCCAGATTTAATTGAGGGTTAGCCGACCCCAAAAAGAAATAACATCCGGGTTTCTCTTGCAGAAAGAATGACATGTCTTCGCCACCCATGGTCTGACACTCGGGCACAATACCGGCTGGAGTTTCAATCACAGCGCTCGCCACAGATCTGACCAGCTCAGTCATGGTGGGGTCATTCACCACAGGAGGATACAACCGGTGATAGTCAAAATGATAGCTGGCTCCGTGGGCCTGACAGACACCGGCAATAATGGCTTCCATCCGTTCTGGTAACAAGTCTCGATACTCTGGATTAAAGTAGCGCACAGTCCCACCCAAGCGAGCGCTATTGGCAATTACATTGACGGCTGTCCCAGCTTGAAATTCACCGATAGTAACTACAGCAGAATCAATGGGGCTAATATTGCGAGCCACAATGGTCTGCAATGCGGTCACAACCTGCGCTCCCACCACAATGGAATCCACTGTCTGGTGAGGTAATGCACCGTGTCCCCCCCGTCCCTGAATCGTGCAGTGAAAATATTCGGTGGCTGCCATCAAGGGACCACTGCGCACTCCAACTGTTCCCAGGGGTAAGTTGTTCCAAATGTGTAAACCAATGATGGCCTCCACCTCAGGCTGGCTTAAAACCCCAGCTTCAATCATGGGCTGTGCCCCCCCTGGCCCTTCTTCCGCTGGTTGAAAGATAATCTTGACCATGCCAGCAAAGGTATCGCGGTGCTGTGCCAGGTAGTAGGCTGTTCCCAGGGCAATGGTGACGTGGCCATCATGACCACAGGCATGCATTTTACCGTCGTGTAGTGATCGGTAAGGTACCTGATTCAGTTCCTGAATCGGTAGGGCATCCATATCAGCTCGGATCGCCAACACTGGCCCCGGACGAGTCCCTGGAATAGTGGCAGCAATGCCCGTCTTGGCAATCCCCGTTTGGTGGTCGATGCCCCACTGTGTCAGCTGCTGAGCAATAAAATCGGCGGTTAGGTTCTCCTCAAATCCCAACTCCGGACGTTGGTGCAAATGTCGACGCCACTCTACCAACTGAGTCTGCAGGGTTTGAATCTTGGCCCGTACCTGGGGCGATGCTTTGGAGATTTGAGTATTAGCAGGCAGCGTGGAAACCATAGGACCTTAGCAGACGCGAATATTACTCAGTATATAAATCTGGCGGCGTTGCTGATCCTTAAGCAACCCAGAAGGCTGCAGGCATGATTGCTTCTAGGGTAAGTTCACGGGCAGCTGAACTGAGCTGGTCTAAGTCTGTTGGAGCGCTAAAGTAGGGCAGCACTCCCAGCACCGGTACGCGGGTAAGATTACTAATCAGGTCGGGGGGAGTCAGCTGGTGCAGATTTGCTCCGGCGTCAGGAGTTGTGCAGTTAAGCACAATGCCCTGGAGCTGCAGCCGCTGTTGGCGGGCCAGGGCAACGTTAGCAACTGTAGCTGCGATCGCACCCAGTTTAACCGGCACCACCAATACAACCGGCAAGCGCCAGTCCGCCGCCAGATCTGCCACCGTCATTTCCTCTGTCACAGGAGACCCCAATCCTCCCAACCCCTCCACCAGCACCCAGTCACACTGCTGCTCTAGAGTTGCATACCGCTGCCAGGCAGGGGTCAAATCCACCGTTGTATTTTCCAGAGCTGCTGCAATTGGTGGGGCCAGTGGAGCCTGATAAAACACTGGGTTTAAATCGTCAAGCGACTGTTCTAATTCGAATAATCCTTGAAACAACTCGCGATCGCCCTCACCGGACTGCACAGGCTTTAATAATCCCAACCGTCGTGGAGAACAATACTGTCGCCAATACGCCACCAGAGCGCAGGTTAATACTGTCTTCCCACACTCCGTATCCGTTGCTGCAATTAATAATCCACTCACTGTTCAGCTAATTTTGGGCCTTGCCCACCCTACGATTTTTTCTGAAATAGCCCTTTCTAAAAAGACGTTCCATAGAACGTCTCTCCAAGCCCACGGTCCACGGTCCGATGTCTATTCCTCAATTCCCTGGCCAACAATCTGAATATCCATGGTAAATTCTGCAGCACTGCTTGCTCGCACGTCTACCTCATAATCTCCCCCCAGGGGCAAATAACTGTTCCAGTACAGTACCCCTTCAGCGTCTGCAATCGGTTCACCTCCTGGGAAGGACACATCAAAGGTAACCGGACCATTGGCCTGGGTTATTTTCACCGTAATAATTTGCCCCTGTTGAGCATTCACCACATAGCGCTGCACTCGACCTGGTCCCACCGAATTAGCCAGCAATGTGCCCGATTGCCCCTCAGGGAACTGTACCCGTTGCGTGGAAACTTGTTCTTGTAGTTCTGGCGGCTCATCCACTGGAGCATCAGACGGTGCTTCATCTCCTGCATCTACCCCAGCCTCTCCATCAGCCCCATTCTCCTCACCAGGCAGCTCAACTGACGGTACCTCTGGAGTCTCATCAATATCTTCACCAGGGGTACCAACGACCTCATCATCAGAGACTGCTGCCGTTAGGGCTAAACCCAATTCATAGGTGCCTTGCGCTGTACCACGGGTAGTCAAAACCTGCACCGTATAGAGGCCATCCTCAGGCAACTCTCCCTGCCAATCCAAGACCCGACGACCCCCGCGCAGTTCTTTGCCATCAGCGTCCAATACTGACAGAACCACACCCTCACCTTCCAATGATGTCCGTAGAGATTGACCCGTTTTACCCTCAAACGCATAGTTGACAGTATCGCCTTGCTTAATCCCTCCCTCAACAGTTTTTTGATCGCCAGCCGCTAATTCTAATGTGGACGTATAGTTCGTAGGACCATCGAGCTCCAGCGGTGCAGGTTCGGGCGTTTCAGCTTGATTATTCTCCGCAGTCTCTGCCTCTAACTCTTCCGGCAACGGCAGCGGTTGAATCCCCTCTTCTGGGTTAGGAGGTTCTGGTCGTAAAACATAGTTAACCGTAGCCCAGCCACCAAATCCAGCTAAAATCGTTGCCCCCAAAAACATTGCTATCAAAATCAGGGGATTGTCCAATCCACTCTGGCGTCTAGAAGCGGTCACTACCTGGGTTCTTCCAGGGGTGCGAGTGCCCGCTCGCTTTGTCACAGCTGTCGTTGAATCTACCGGACCACCGACTGCTACTGTGCGCATCTCAGAAACTGGAGTTTGCCGCACACCCGGCATCGGCTTGGGAGATGAATTAACTGTAGAAGACACTCCCCCCTGAAGCGCCTGAGTCATCTCACTGACTGACTGGTAGCGATCGCTAGGGCGATAGCTCAAGGCTTTATCCAGCACGGCAGCTAGCTGGTCACTGACCTGGGCAAATGGTCGCCACTGCCAACTCAGAGTAGTGTCATCAAAAAGCTCATGGGGTTCTTTCCCCGTCAACAACACCAAAACGGTCACTGTTAGTGCATAAAGGTCACTGCTGGGATACGCTCGCCCCGACTGGAGCTGCTCGCTGGGGGCATATCCCGCCTTACCCACTGTTGTTGCCTGCACCGCCGTCGAGCCAGACTGTAGACGAGTCACAACCTCCTTAACAACACCAAAGTCAATCAATACAGGCTTTTGGTCGCTACGTCGCAGAATAATATTGTCAGGGCTAATATCTCGATGAATAATGCCCTTAGCATGAATGTGGGCTAAAACTGGTAGCAGCTGTCCTAGAAAAGCACGTATTTCAGTCTCTGAGAATGCCTGTCCCGGCCGCTGTTGCAAAATTTCGCGATAGGTCAAACCTTCAATATGATCCTGCACCAGAAACAAGCGCTGATCTTGCTCAAAGGTGGCACGGAACTGAGGAATCTGAGGATGACTGATTTGGTATAAAATTTCAGCTTCCCGCTGAAACAATTGTGCTGCCTTACTAGAAAAGCGATCGCCGCCCTCCACAGGCATGAACTCTTTAATCACACAGTCTTCATCAAATCGCCCCTGGTCTTTGGTGAGATAGGTGCGCCCAAACCCACCCTGACCCAGCAACCGAACAATCCGATATCGATTTTGCAGAAGAGCACCAACGGTGAGGGCAGGCTGCATAGCAAACGTCCAAACAATGCTGACATCAACAAGTTTAACCTTGGGTTTTGGATAACCCTAAACAAGCTATACCACTCTAACCCAATGCTCCGTGAATGCCTCATCGTTTAGTCAGTACATTGTTTCGGGAACGATGATGTAGTCACGAAATCCTTTTTGATAAGTAGTATTGCAATGCATTACGGCGTTACTCCAGCCAAAATACATAGTCAGCCAACTAAATCCCTTGGCCCCCATCCTGTATGTTCGCTGGATGGGGCGCCGCCTATGGCCCGAGAGCAAATGCGCATCAATGCTCTTGAGCAGCTTAAGTTAACTGACTCAGGGCCAATTCCTATCTTTGAAGAGGCCGTCCAGAGCGTTTCTCGTCTATTGGCTGCGCCCATTTGCCTGGTGAGTATATTTGACAAACACAACCAAGTTTTCAAAGCCACCATGGGGCTGTCTAGTTTGGGGCTGATGAATCAGTTGGCCGCCACTCGTGAACTTCCCAAGAGCGAGTCTTTTGGTATTAATGTGGTTGATAGCGGGCAGGTGCTAATGCTATCAGACGTCACTCAGCATGCAGCTTTTAGCCAAAATCTCTTAGTTCAAAAATATGGTGTCCAGGCCTATTTGGGTGTACCCCTAATGACATCTGAGCATTGCTGTATTGGTACCCTGGAAGTTATGGACATCCTGCCACGTGAGTATACGCAGCAGGATCTTGCCCTGTTAGAGCTCAATGCTCGATGGGCCATGAGTGAGTATGAAAAACAATGTTGGTTAAAAGACGGTAAAATTCAACAGACAGCATCGGAGCAAAATTTGGCAACATCTGTAGAGAAACAGCTCCAAAGCAAAATTGATGCTCTACGTATGGATTTAATATCTCAGCTTACTCAAGATTTGCGGAGCCCACTCACCGCTATCACCGGTATGGCTGGCATGCTAAGTCGTGAGATTTATGGACCATTAAGTGAGAAACAACAGGAATATGCCAAAGTCGTTTTGCACAGTAGTCAGAACCTGTTATCGTTAACCAACGAGATTATGGAATTAGGGGCACTCGAACATCAATATGGGGAGTTGTTGCTAAAACCTGTCGATATTGAAATGCTAGCGCAACAGAGTCTTCACCCTATAGAATCTAACTCCAAACAGCAAGCTCTAAGTTTCAAATTAACGGTAGAACCAGGATCGCGCATTTGGGTCCTGGATCGGCGCGTCATAAAACAACTGCTCTATAACCTTATCCTTAGCATTACCAAAGCAGCTACAGAGGGGAGCACAGTTCGTCTCCATATTTCTCGCAAAGATGAGCGTCTAAATCTAGCGACCTGGGTTTCTAACCCATGGCTAGGAGAGAACCTGCCTCAAACTGTCATTAACTGGGGACGACAGAACAATATGTTACCTTCGATGTCCTCCCCTGTAGAAACCCCTTATGGGTTTGAAATCAGAGAGGACTTATCTCCACTACAGTCAGACGAATTGTCAACTCAGCCTGCAGTCACCGCCACCGATATATGGCAGGAGCTGGGCTTGCTGCTGAGTCAACGGCTGACCGATATCCATGGAGGTGAAATCACCATTCAAGGATCTCAGAATAATGGATATCGGTATATCGTTAGCTTGCCACCATTTGAGGTCGACTGAGTTTTGATGTAACAACATTATTTTAATTGTGAAGAACAATTTTTACTGGGCACCTCGATTAATTCAAAAAAGGAGTCTCAATATGAGATCATAGTCAAGGATTAGGGTTGGCAGGACGTTATCTGATGGGACAACAAGGATTTTGGGATTTTGAGACCCGTCATCAAAAGCTGGAGTCCAAAAAAGA
>JBCCXQ010000066.1:0-20355 GCA_039191365.1 Cyanobacteria bacterium P01_F01_bin.13
ACCGGGGCGATGACGGGCAATGTCAGCAGCATGGGCGGCAATCTTATAGGCAATCAGACCATTGCGAACATCCTCTGCGTTAGGCAACCCTAGATGTTCTTTGGGGGTAACGTAGCAGAGCATAGAAGTTCCATACCAACCCGCCATGGCTGCTCCAATGGCAGACGTGATGTGGTCATAGCCAGGGGCAATATCAGTGACTAAAGGTCCCAGCACATAGAAGGGCGCTTCTAAACACTCTTCCATTTGTTTCCGCACGTTGAACTCAATCTGGTCCATGGGTACATGGCCAGGGCCTTCTACCATCACTTGAACATCGTGCTCCCAGGCGCGGCGGGTAAGTAACCCAAGCGTTTTTAACTCTGCTAACTGTGCTTCATCCGATGCATCGTGGAGACAGCCTGGCCGGAGAGAATCACCCAAGCTAAAAGAGACATCATACTTTTTGAATATCTCAATGATGTCATTGAACCGAGTATAGAGAGGATTTTGTCTATGGTGATGCAACATCCATTGAGCAATGATACCGCCGCCACGGGAAACAATACCGGTAATCCGATTCTTGACTAAGGGAAGGTGTTCAATCAATATCCCAGCATGGATGGTCATATAGTCCACCCCTTGCTGAGCATGTTTCTCAATAATATGGAGAAAATCATCCTCAGACAGTTTTTCAATGCGACCATGGACACTTTCCAGAGCCTGATAGATGGGCACTGTACCGATAGGCACTGGTGACGCATTAATAATGGCGGTACGGATTTTATCCAGGTTGCCACCACCTGTCGATAGGTCCATGACTGTATCAGCACCATACTTAACAGCCAGATTTAGTTTCTCTAGCTCTTCACCAATGTCAGACGAGTTTGGAGAAGCCCCGATGTTAGCGTTCACCTTACATTGACTGGCAATACCAATAGCCATGGGCTCCAGATTGGGATGATTAATATTTGCCGGAATAATCATCCGCCCCCGAGCTACTTCCTCTTTAACTAAGTCAGCAGATAAATTCTCTCGTTTAGCTACGTAGGCCATTTCTTCGGTGATAACGCCCTGACGCGCATAGTGCATCTGAGTAACGTTCTTTTGTCCCCGACGGGCAGCAATCCAGTTAGTTCTCATAGTTAAAACCAATGAAGTGGATAGGTTAACAAGCAAGTGACGATTGGCTGATGCAAGTATTGTGTTGCTAAACTTTCATCAACCTGAACTCAATAGGCTTTAGTTCGCAGCTGCTCATAGTTGAAAATTTGAGCAGTCCCTTTCTGTTTTGACCAGGTAGTCCATACCAGCGTAACGACGGTAGACGTAATCAAAGCCGCTGCAAAGCTGTGGAGTAGGTCTGCACTACCTGGCACGGCTGCGAACAAAGGAGAGAAGTCTGGCTTCTGGAAAAACAACAAGCCTGCCACCATACCAACCAGAGAGCTAACAAAGGCATTCACCCCGGTCAGATGGCGACTATAAAGACCATAGAGCATGGGAAACAATACGGCTGCACAAATCAAATCTGCCACAAAAAACAGATACAGCACACTATACCCTTGGGAGGCAATTGCGATCGCAGGTATTCCCACTAAAACTGTCAAAATCCGCGAAACCTTCAGCACATTATTCGCCGATGGATCAGGTAAAAGCCGCATTAGATCAAGGGTAAACACGCTCGCAATGCCATTAAGGAGAGTGTCAAGACTACTCATCACCAACGCCAAGGCCAGCACAATCACAGTCACTAGCACCCAATTTGGCATCGCTAACTGGCTCAGCAAACCAAACAGAGCGGTCTCACCAACAATATCAGGCTGGCTTTCCGCAAAGGGAACCGCCAACAGTCCCAGCAATCCTGCAATAAAAATGAGGGGCAAAATTATTACCGCCGATCCCAAAAATGCTCGTCTCACGGTTTGATTATCCCGACAAGCATACACACGTTGCCAGTTACCCTGGTTAAATACTTCTGCCGCCACAATGGCGATAAATAGGGTGGCACCAAACCTCACACCACCAACATTACCGAGAGAAAGTAACTCTGGCTGCTGACTTGCAATAGCACCGAAGGCATCCAAGCCTCCCGAAGTAATAAAAATCACTCCAGCACAGAGCAACAACAGAGGCACAATCACTGCAAACTGAACCACATCGGTCAAAATTGTTGTTCCTAAGCCACCAACAGTGGTGTAAATGAACACCGCTGTGATTACAACTAAGGCAGTCACCCCCAAGGGAACATTGGCTACTAGCTGTAGCGCCTTAGCAATAGCGGTAAGCTCTGCCGCCAAATAGATGAACATATAGAAAACAATCACCACTTCTACCAGCCAATACATAGGCCCACCAAAGCGATGCTTGACATATTCATTGAGGGAATGGCCTTGAGGCATCAGATGCCGTAACCGAGGCCCCACTAGAAAAAATAGCGCTACTGCTCCCGCTGAGCCCAAACAATAGCCCAGAATAGCCGACACACCACCAAAGAGTGAACCTGCCTCCTGGGGACTAAACAAAATCCAAGCTCCCAGGGCCGATGCGGTCACTGTAGCTAAGGCAGACCAACCACCAACCTGATTACGGTTGACCATATACCCTTCTAAATCGATCCGTTGCCGCCCGGCATATAGCACGCCAAACAAAGTAAATGCTGCTGCTGTTACTAGGGTTACTAGTAATGCAATTGCTCCTATGGACACAGTTGTTCCTCATTTTGTTGGGCAACAACTAGGAGCATGAAGTTTAGCCTTGTGGATAGTACAGCTGCCCACAAGGCTTGCCCACGGACACAATCAGCAGTGATAGTAAATTCAATCGGCTGCTTCCCTACGCTGGCATTATCCAGACTCAGGTTCCGAGGGTATAATCTCAGCCCGTCATGGGCACCCCTAGCTGTGTGACTGATGTTACCACAGAGGGAAACGTTACTCCACAGCCCCAGCAAACTCACTACTCCCTAGAGAGCCTCGTAAGAGGACTGACTAGCCTGGCGCATTGTGTCCAGCGCAGCGAACCGCTTGTTGCCTTAGAGTGGTATTGATTGCAAGATCAGGTCGATTAACGTTTGAGTAACTAACTGATTACCACTGGAGCTAAGATGAATATGGTCTCGATAGAGACTAGTTGGAGCGGGCTCATCCTGAAATGCCTGGAGAAAGTCAATATAAGGAATCTGTTGTTGAGCAACAAGTTCATCCACCCGTTTACGAGCAACAAGTTCATAATCTCTAGGGCCATTGATTACTTCACGTTTGAGAGGAGTCATCGCCAGTAGAAGCTTGCCGCCGCTGACATCAACATGCTTGTTCATTGTTTCAATGGCGGTCAGATTCTTGCCAATGCGATCTCCTTTCTCGTTTTGAATCTCCTTTAAGCCCGGAATCGCTGGTCGTTTTTGGAATCGGGTTGCTAGTTCTAGCAGGGCCAATATTGGCTTTTTATTAGGGTAATTTAGGTCTTGACCGACTTGCAGAGGGCTGGGCTGAGTCCCAAACAGATCGTCAGTATTGATCACTAGCATCACTATTTGCGACTCAAAGGTGCCAAATTTTTGCAGATACGCCAATTCGTTACGAGGTCCCCAAGAGTTTGCAGACGCATTGAGGACCTCAACGATCTGTTGCTTATTAGTCTGTTGCGACAGTGCCTGCTCCATCAGGGCTGATAAGATTTCAGATTGATCGGTCCACCAATTTCCATTGATGATGGAGTCGCCAATCATAAAAACCCTTAGATTTTCCGGCGGTCGAGATTTTTGAATCTCATGGGTTCGCATTGAGTATTGATTGATAGCAATCAAATTTCCAAACCGGCGCACTCGCTGATTAGGTGCAAGCACATACCCAATATCATCGTCAGCGATGTACAAGGGAGGGTTACCAAAGCCAAAGAGTACTCTAAGGAACACTTCTGCCAGCAGAAATCCTGCTAGCGGCATAAGCAATCCTAAAATAACAATTTTCACAAATACCCCCTGCCGAGAAAATATAAGCTCAAACTTGACTCAATTCGATAATGTGGCCGTCTGGATCATGGATAAATATGGCAGCCCGCCCCGATGAACTCGGTTGTATGGGGATATTGGCATCAATTAATTTCTGTTTAGCAGCATCTAAATCTGAGATCGCAAAGGCCAAATGAGGTCGACGTCCCCACTTTTCCTGGGGAGCTGGCTGCCAATAATCCCGTTCGGCTACAATCAGGTGAAGTTGAAATCCACCAAGCTGATACCAGGTCCCAGCAAACTTCAGGGCGCGATCAACCTTTGGCAACCCTAAAACAGTTCCATAAAAATGTTCAGCCGCTGCCAGATCTGAAACATTAATGGCAGCATGCAGTAGTGACTGTAACATCTCTTAAATATTTTACCCAGCTACCCTATTGTAAGTCGGCGGCATCAACCCAAAGCGGCATCAACGCACTTTGATAAGTGCTATGCATTGTGACTCTCCCATCAAATTGGGTTTACTAGTAACATCCGCGCAGAAAAGGATGGGTGCGGTAGTTTGGGCATCCTTGTAGTTGTAGTTTGGACATCCTTGTAGTTATTGAACAACACCGCTTTTTGTCTACTCCAGTGTAAGTCTATGAATACCGTCAGCACCTTAAATGCATCTCAAGTCTTGCCTCGGCAAAAGCCTCGCCTTCTAGTGGTAGATGATGAACCAGACAACCTAGACTTGCTCTACCGCACCTTTCGCCGTGAATATCAGGTGCTACGGGCAGAGAGCGGTAGAAAGGCGCTAGAGGTCCTAGAAGACGGTGGTGAAGTGGCGGTAATCATTTCCGATCAGCGAATGCCTGAAATGACCGGCACGGAATTTCTGAGCAAAACCGTCCCTAAGTTTCCTGATACTGTTCGTATCATTCTGACCGGATTTACTGACGTTGATGACTTAGTGCACGCTATTAATGATGGTCAAGTCTACCGTTACATTACTAAGCCCTGGGCACCCGATACTCTCAAGCAGCTAGTGCAACGGGCAGCCCATACCTATGAGCTCCTTAAGCAAAGCAACCATGCTCTTGACATGGCCAAGCGTCAGGTCGAGCTAATGGACCGGGTGGCTCAACTCGGGCACATGGCTATGGATATAGATGATGCACTTCAGTTTATTGTTGACGGCTGGGGCCAAACCTTATCTACGAAGCTGTGCACTATTCAATATCTAGAAGTAGGCGGCTACAGCACAACTGCTAGCTTTGGTAAACTCTGCGGCCAAAGCTTAATCGATAACCCTCTGGTGCAAAACGCGATCGCAACTCAAACTGTTCAGGCATTACCCAATGTCTCTAATGGCGACCTTAACGACACCTTTTACAGAGCTACAGGCACCCAGTCCCATTTAGCTATCCCCATTATCTTTCGTGAGCGTCTGTTAGCGGTGGCATCGTTCCTTTGGACCCATAGCTATGACAGCTTAGACAATATGCAAGCCAGTCTTGCAGTTGCCATTAACCAAACGGCTCAGGCCCTGATTGCAATGCACGATCAATCAGTTAACCACTGAAAATCTCAGACGGGCAGCCTACCACAGCAGTATGATAGGAGTCGACTTCAGTTCCTCAACTAACATACTGCGGTAACTGACCGACCTGTCCGTAGGAAAAAACTGATGGCTCAGGCCACTCCCAACGCTGACTACATTCGCGATTTATTTGATCGGATTGCACCGGTCTATGATGACTTAAACCAGTCCTTGAGCTTTGGCCTGCACATGGTTTGGAAGCAAATGGCGGTGGATTGGAGTGGTGTCCAACCTGGCATGAATGTGCTTGATGTATGCTGTGGCAGCGGTGATCTAGCCCTGCTATTAGCACGACAGGTAGGCGCTCACGGCCAGGTAACCGGGGCAGACTTTGCGGTGGAACAACTTGCGATCGCTGCTCAGCGTGCTGCCGCGAAAGGCTACACCCAGCGTACTAGTTGGGTCGAGGCGGATGCCCTCAGTTTGCCCTTTGCAGCTAACGAATTTGATGCAGTCACGATGGGCTATGGCCTGCGTAACCTGATCGACATTCCCCAAGGCCTTAGAGAACTTTATCGAGTCCTAAAACCCAGTGCCATAGTCGCCATTCTGGACTTTCACCAACCTAACTCTGGCCTCAGCAAGCAGTTTCAACAGTGGTATCTCAACACGATTGTCGTACCTACCGCAAAGCGCTGCGGATTGACTGAAGAATATGCCTATATTGGCCCGAGTGTAGAACGCTTTCCCATTGGCCAGGCACAAGTTGCCCTCGCCCACCACGCAGGCTTTAGTAAGGCGATTCATTATCCCCTCATGGGGGGAATAATGGGCGTCCTGGTAGCTCAAAAATGAGTGTAATTTCTCCCGTATTGTTACTGGTACCACCGATTGCCGGTGGCATGATTGGCTATTTCACCAACGATTTAGCCATCAAAATGTTATTTCGGCCCTATCGTCCCATATACCTCTTTGGTCAGCCGCTACCGTTTACTCCAGGTTTGATTCCTAGCAATCAAAGTCGCTTGGCTAAACGCATCGCCGATACCATTATGGGATCTCTGCTCACCCCGGAAGAACTACAGCGTTTGGCCAAACGATTGCTGCAAACCGAGCGGATGCAGGCAGCTATTCGCTGGCTATTGGACCTGGCACTAACCCAAACTCAAGCCACTAACCAGGATAAAACAGCCCATATTCTCGGCAATATTCTCCAAGACATGTTAGGGCAGTCTCTACCCAAAATGCTGCGGGTATGGGCCAGGGATGAGAATTTTCTCGCAGATCAAATTGATCATATTTTTGACCAGGTCCTATTGGATTTTCAGCTGAATGAGGGCCAGGCAAAACAGATATCAAAATGGGTCCGTCAGGGGATTCTACCACCGGACCGTTTGAGACGGTTGATTATCGATTTTCTCACCGATCGCAATATCAAGGTAATCGACGAAACCCTACGGGAGAAAACCAGCGGAACTTACTGGGTAGTTGCGAATATTTTTGGCGTCCGCAATGCCCTGACTCGTTTACGCACCTACTGTCTAGACGAACCCACTAAATGCAACAACCGGATTGCGGAGTTAATCACCGAACTGCGAGTGGAAAATCGATTTCAAGAGTGGCTACAAAACTTCTCGCTACAGGAACTGCCCATCTCTACAGTCCAGCAACTAAGGAGCACGTTACGCCAAACCATCCGCAGCTATCTAAAAACCGATGGAGTCCCCCTTCTCAAGGGTCTAAGTGATTCCATCGCCTGGCACAAGGTAGCTCAGCGATTGCTCAAACGGCTACAGACATCCTCGGTCGTCATGGAATCTATGGATACAGCTAGCCAGGAACTCGCCTTAATCCTAGAACGCTATCTAGAAGAAGATCTGGAAAATATTGTTGCCAAAGCCATCCCGATTCTCGATATCGATCAGGTGATTATGGATAGAGTCAATGCCACCTCACCCCGCAACTTGGAAATGGCGATCCAGGGCATCGTCCGCAACGAGCTGCAGGCCATCGTGAACCTAGGCGGCATTCTGGGATTCACCATCGGCCTCATCCAAGTTGGAATTTTATTACTCCAGTAGAGGCGTTGCATATTTTATTGGTAGGGGCATTCCATAGAACGCCCCTACCAATAAAATATGCACCCACAAGAGGGAACCCCTACGAAGATATTTGAAAGATCAATGACGCCTAAATCTAACCGACCTTAACCAAATCGGCCAGACACATAATCGCGAGTGTACTCTTCGCGGGGGTTGCTAAAGATCACCTGAGTCTCGTCGTACTCCACCAGATACCCCATCTTGCCACCAGCTTCAGTAGCCTGAGCATTAAAGAATGCAGTCTTATCAGATACACGGGATGCTTGTTGCATATTGTGGGTCACAATCACAATGGTGTACCGAGTCTTGAGATCATGCATAAGCTCTTCCACCTTCAGGGTTGAAATAGGGTCCAATGCAGAGCAAGGCTCATCCATCAGAATTACTTCGGGTTCAATTGCGATCGCACGGGCAATACACAAACGCTGCTGCTGACCACCAGACAGACCCAGACCACTTTCCTTCAGCTTATCTTTGACTTCATCCCAAAGAGCTGCTCCTTTCAAAGAACGCTCAACCAGCTCGTCCATATCGCCCTGGTAGCCATTAATGCGCGCACCAAACGCAATATTCTCGTAGATGGACTTAGGAAACGGATTAGGCTTCTGGAACACCATACCCACCCGACGGCGCAGCTCTACTGGGTCCAACCGCTTGATATCTTCTCCATCAAACAGAATATTACCCTCTACACGAGCGCTAGGAATCAAGTCATTCATACGGTTAAAGCAGCGTAGAACCGTACTCTTACCACAGCCAGACGGACCAATAAAGGCAACAATCTGATTACGAGGGATATCTAGGAAAACATCCTTGACCGCCAGCGTAGAACCGTAGTAGACCGAAATTTTTTCAGCCCTTAGAGCCGTATCCGTCATTGTTTGCGTAAGTGTGTTTTGCATAATCCTAGTTTTCCTACTAATGCCCGTGTCTCAACAAATAGCCCCGAAATTACTGTGTCTTTTGAAAACGATTGCGAAAATAGATAGCGATTGTATTCATCAGCAACAACATCACCATCAGCACAATGATCCCAGATGCCGCAATCTGATGAAACTCTGCCTGAGGACGGCCAACCCAGTTATAGATTTGAATCGGCATCGCTGTAAACTCGCTCTGTAGACTACTGGGTGTGCGGCTAATAAAAGCAACAGCACCAATAGCAATCAATGGAGCTGTCTCACCAATAGCACGAGACAACGCCAAAATCACCCCTGTCAAAACACCAGGCATTGCACTGGGCAGTACATGGTGCCAAACAACCTGCCATGTATTAGCTCCCAAAGCGAATCCTGCCAAGCGCATACTGTTAGGAACAGCCCTAAGGGCTTCCCTCGTTGCCACAATAATCACCGGCAAAATCAATAATGACAGAGTGAGTCCTCCTGACAACACACTATTACCACCGGTGATTGGCTCCATAATCCGCTTAAAGACAGCCAGACCAAGCAGACCATAAATTATCGAAGGGACACCCGCCAGATTACCGATATTAATTTCCACCAGGCGAGTAAACCAGTTATCAGAAGCAAACTCCTCTAAATAGATAGCTGCCCCCACTCCAATAGGAAAAGACGTTGCCGCCACCACCATCATCAGCCATAGCGTCCCGAAAAAAGCGGGCTTAATACCTGCCCGCTCAGGCTTGCGTGATGGAAAACCTTCAAAAAAGCTGTTTTCACGCTCACCACTAAAATCGGCAATAAACGTACCGACACCCTCTTTCAAAATTGTAAACAGCAGCCAAGCCAACACTAAAACGGCCACTATAGTAGCCGCCCAAGCCGCCGCCGCGAAAATTCTATCTAGGTTATAACGTCCCGAAAGATTCTGCTTAAAATTGTTACCCGTCCCATGCCTATTTTCGATACCTTGTGCCGTCATACCCTTATATTCCTGCTCACTCAATTTCTTTATTAATGATCAAAAATCGATTAAACGACCTGCACCATACAAAATCTGCCCAAGGCTTAGTCGTATTTCTGACGAAAACGACGCACAAACCAGAAACTAAAGATATTGAGCGCAAGAGTAATCAAGAACAACGTCATCCCTACCGCATAAAGAGTTTCATAAGCGATAGTACCGTGGGGTGCATCCCCTTTAGTCACCTGGACAATGTAGGCCGTCATCGTCATGACAGGAACAAACGGGTTAAAACCCAGGGTAGGATTAGCACCAGCAGCTAACGTCACAATCATGGTCTCACCAATCGCCCGTGACGTTGCTAGAATTAATGACGACACAATACCGGATAGGGCAGCAGGCAACACAACAGACCAAACCGTTTCCCGCTTAGTGCCCCCCAAAGCATAGGAACCATCTCTTAGAGACTGAGGCACCGAATAAATAGCATCTTCACTCAAAGACGCTACCATCGGCGTAATCATAATCCCCAAAACTATACCCGCACTCAAGGAGTTGAAACCCTCCACAGGGAAAAATATCTTCAAAAATGGAGTCACCGTTAATAGCGCAAAATAGCCATAAACCACCGTTGGTACACCAGCTAGAATCTCCAGCACAGGCTTAAGGATTTTGCGCAGCTTAGGACTGGCATACTCACTCAAACAGATGGCTGCCAATAACCCCAGGGGAAGTGCCACAAGAATGGAAATAAACGTAATCATCAGCGTGGCACTGATTAACACAAAAATTCCAAACTGTTTACTGGCAAATAAAGGGGTCCAGCGCCCGGCCGTCAAAAAGTGAATGACACCCTGAACATAGGAAACCTGCTCACCATCTTTTGAAAGCTCACCTGGTAGGTCTCCAAAAAATGAAAACGCTTCAAAAATCAAGGTACCAATAATGCCAATGGTGGTAAAAATAGAAATCGCTGCAAATGCTCCACAGATGACCTTAATGAGCAACTGAATGATTTCAGAACGACCACGATTGGGTTTCCAACTACCTGGTGCAATATCGTTTAAGGGAAACTCAGCTGTCATGCACAAAATCCTCAGCGTAGGTTAGGGAGAGCCAGGTCGGCAGCATTATCACGGGATAAAACAATTCTCTGAATATAGTCAATAGTCCAATACATACAAACAGTCGAGAACCCTTGCTTACTTATAAGCAAGAATTTGGACACCATCTAAAAATTCTCTCAAAGAATTCTTGAAATAATCTGCATCGATTGATGCAGAACAAAATAAATTTTCTCAAAGAGAGCAGGAGAGAGTTGATACCCCCTCCAGCCAAAATCACCTAATCAGACGGAGATCTCAATCGGTGTCAAACCTTAAAGGTTAGTAGGATCGGTCCCTAACTTAGCGTCGTCAACACGAGCTTTAGAGTTACCAAGGATGTCATCAGGCAGTGCTACATAACCTACATCACCAATCAGAATGCCATTGACAGGATCGAGCATAAAGTCAACAAACGCCTTCACCTGTTCCTTAGTATCATAAGCTTCTTTCTGCACATAGAAGAACAAAGGCCGAGACATGGGGTTGTAGGAACCGTCAGCAATAGTTTCTGTAGAGGGGGCTACACACTCGCCAGCTTCATTTTGGATTTCAACTGCTTTGAGAGCGTCGGAGTTCTCTTCAAAGTAAGCATATCCAAAGTAACCTAAAGCACCCTCATCACCCGTGACACCATTAACAATAACGTTGTCGTCTTCACTAGCGGTGTAGTCACCACGGCTTGCACCTTCTTCACCGTTAACTTCGTCGGTGAAGTAGTCGAACGTACCGGAGTCAGTACCAGGGCCATATAGACCTAGTACCTGATCAGGGAAAGATGCATCAACCTGAGTCCAGTTAGCGACCTTACCTTCAGAATCAGGAGACCAGATTGCATTGAGCTGCTCGACAGTTAAGCACTGGGCCCAATCATTCGCCTGATTGGTCACAATGGTCAGACCGTCAAAAGCAATGGGCACTTCAATAAACTCAATCCCTGCCTCGTCACAGGCAGCAACCTCTTTATCTTTGATAGGACGAGACGCGTTAGAGATATCGGTCTCACCAGCGCAGAATTTCTTAAAACCGCCACCAGAGCCGGAAACACCAACAGTTACGTTGACATCAGGGTTAGCAATACTGAATTCTTCACTCATTGCTTCTGCAATGGGGAATACTGTACTAGAACCATCAATTAGAATGTCACCAGAGATACTGCTCGACGCAACTTCAGTACCACCGTCAGCGGGTGCATCGGCAGTATCAGTAGTCGTAGTGGTGCCACTGCCGCAGGCAGCTAGGCTAGTTAATAGAGCCAGCAGAGATGCTGAATATGCGTAGCGCATTGTTCGTGCTTTGAATTCCATGATTGCTTAGACTTAACTCCTCACCGAAAATGTCTACAAATATCCCTGGTGAAAACATTATCGAGCTAAGGTAAAGACAAGGTTAAGGATTTTAAAAAATGCGCTTAATCTATCACGTTTCGTTCCGCATCTTCGTGCTTTTCATTACGTTCTTAATGTGTTTTGAGATACATCGAAAACTTTGCCAGCAGACAGACTAAAACCTAGGGTTTAATCTGCTAGCAAAGTTTTTAAGCAGTGAGTGAAAATAGTTCTATAGCAATCGACTGAATGTCTAATTTTTAACTCCTGGATTTCGATAGTTTCCGATGGTCGTTCCCCAGAAATTAGTTCCTTGATTTTTATACTTCCCTTAACTTAATCTCTTCAAGCACTATGTACTGCGTGATTTACGACGGCGACTGCAATCTATGTACCACTCTGGTCCAATGGCTAGAGTGGCTCGATCGAGGCCAAACGTTTCGCTATGGGTCTATGCAAGATGCCGAGATGCTGCAAACGTTCAATGTTACGGCTACTGATTGTGAGTTGGGCATGCTGCTCATTGACGAAGCTGAACCTACACGACGCTGGCAAGGAAGTGATGCGGCTGAAGAAATCGGGGCACTGCTACCAGCTGGAGCACTCTTTGTGGCTGTCTATCGAGGTCTTCCAGGGTTAAAACGAGGTGGAGATCGCCTATATGCCTTTGTCCGCGATAACCGCTATCGGCTGTTTGGACGACGCACCTCTACCTATGAATCAACCTATGCCGTCTGTGAGTCCGACCGATGTGAGCAATATTTCTAGCAGTTTATACAAAACCTTGATGGAACGACGTTTGCTTAGTCAACAAAAGGTCTAATAGCCTACTCTCTAACTTGCACCTGTCAGGCTGATCAAGACAATAAATACTCAGAAAAGATAGGTTTCTAGGGACCCGTGAAAATAGCATCCTCTAAGTCTTGACGACTGAGGGAATATTTAAAGCTGCGTTGAATATCTTCATTAGCCTTACCTACATCTGAATAACGCACAACTAGTGAATCGATTTCTAGCAGCAAGTCTGCACGCCAGACATCTTTTGTAATGGCCCAACGGTTGAGTTCAGAATTATTTTGCTGACATCCTTGTTGTGTGAGCCATAGCTCAATGTCGGGTAAGGTGTGGTTATATAGCGGAGTATCTGCAGAAGGAAGGGCCATAATCAAATTTTCGGACAATTTTTGGATAGTGTCAGCAAGCTACGATACTGGGGAAGACAGGGTAAAGTCACTGTCGGCAATACCCAAAATAAACACTAGGGTCAAGCAAGCCATAAAAGTAACACCCAGTATAAATAGCGCAAAGATTTCTCCAGCTGACAAGGGACGATCAGTAGCATCCAAATAGGTATAGCGAGACTCAAATGGCTGATCGCTACGAGAGCTATTTCTTACATCCTTGGGTGACTGACTAACATAAAAGCGGGAGTAGCCAATTTTTTGGTCATAGGTGAGGCGCTGTTCAGGATTGCTGAGAATACCGTAGGCTTCATTGAGTGCCTGAAACTTTTGGGTTGCGATCGCACTGGACAACTCCGTTGTATCAGGATGGTAAAGCTTGCTTAGCTCTCGATAAGCACGCCGAATATCTTGGGCAGAAGCGGTTGGCTTCACACCCAAAAGTTCATAGTGATTCTTGGGACTATCGTTTGAGTCGCTGCTATTTGTCATATCTACTCGCCGATTATGCCACTGCCTCTAGATCTCTCTGGCATCGTAACTCACCTCCCATATCGCTGGTGAGCCGCAGCTGCGCCAAGGTAAATACGACGGGAATCACACGAGTGTAATTGACAGCAATTGCTCGCCAACCCAAATCAACTAAAAACCACGTCCATAAGGCCGGACTCAGACAAGCAAAAATACCGCGCATAGCACCATAGCGCGCAGCATTAACCGCCATCCCACGAGAGGCCAACTGGGCTGCTGCTCGTCCCTGGACTTGAGCACCCAAGGTAACTGCTCCTCGCAATGTCTGTTGGGCAACCTGATAACGGGCTAACTGCAGGGCAAACTGTTTAGCAATTTGCTGGAGCAGCCAGGGTCTCAAAATGGAGCTAATTGCCACCGCCGTGCCGCCCTTTAGAACCAAGGCCATCGGATTCTGCTGCAGTTGAGGAGATAGCTGCTGAAACTGCTCTGCCTGGGCCAGTTCGCTGGTGAGCCGTCGTTGCAGCTGACGCTGCTGAAGCGGCGTTAGTCGGCACCACGTTTTTTCGAGCAGTTGTAAAAAGATTTCAGCCTCTAAATCGAGGGTGGATAATTTTTCCGATACCCGTAGCCTGAGATGATGGCTAATTTGCAGTAAGATTTGCCGATAGCTTAACTGATGGGTGTCTTGTCGTAAAACTGCAAAACCATCTGCGGCAAGGTAGCGTACTCGCGCCTCAATCTGCTCAATACACTGGGTGCGATCGCAGCTTTGCACCCTCTGGGGTGAGGGGGTACACCAATAATCTAGAGGGTTAAACTTTGGCCGAAATAGTAATTCGGCAAGAGCAACCAGTTGATCATGGGTCGCTAACTCTAATCCCGTCCTAAGTTCATCCACAGCCCAGCTAATCGCTCCGAGCAACAGTACAATTTGCTTGCATTCTACCTACTTCTCCAACCGCACTGCGTACCACTGCCAGGACACCCCTGGTGACACCTCAAACTCACAAGCCGTATCGCGCAAGTACTGAGCCCGCTGATCCACTGAGTTGAATTTGAGTAAGTCCCTGGGAAGGGTTTCAGAGTAGTCTGTCAACATGGCTTTGAGTTTATCTAACAGCTCATCAGGTTCCAAAAAGACTTCACCGCTACCAGGCACTAATAGTACAAATATATCTTCACTGTACATCGTGGCATCTGCCATGGCGCATCCTCCGCAGATAATACTATTTATCACTATCCTAACGGCTCAGCATATCCCAAGCTGCATTCAGGATGAGCCCGTCCATAAGCAGAGTTCACACCCTATCTAAACGCACTCTTGACATCCTCAAGATCGCAGGTGATTTTCAGCATTAGATAACATTTACCGAGAGGATAAACCAGCAGAAAATAGTGATCGGTGATACGATAATGTATACTACACAATCCCGATCGGGTTACCGGGCAATCAATTTTAACGATTTGCTTGATTACATCGTTAAGGTCTAGCTATCTAACTACAATTAGCTTTGCTAGTCTCCTTCCCGAAACATCCACATCAGGCTTGGGCACTCGCTGCTGATGCTTGCATTGCTTTTCGGATTTTTCTGTTCATTGTTCTGCTATCGACCGCTGCGTTATGGTTCAAACTCCGATTTCTCCTAGTAAGCAAGCTGCTCAGGCGTCTTCTCCTCCAGCGAAAAAAGTTTCTAAGCTCGAAGGTATTAAAGAGCGCAGTAATTTTTTGCTGGAACCTGTAGCTACCGAGATTAATCAAGACACTGATCACTTTAGTGCGGATGCAGTGCAAATCCTTAAGTTCCATGGCTCTTATCAACAGGAGCGCCGAGATAATCGGGTCAAAGGGCATAGGGACTATCGCATGATGTTGCGTACCCGTAATCCAGGCGGTCTGATTCCCGCTGAACTTTACTTAACCCTAGATGAGCTATCGGATAAATACGGCTACGGTAATATTCGGGCCACCACCCGGCAAGCATTTCAGCTTCACGGCATTCTTAAAAAGAACCTGAAGGCGACAATGGCGGCCATTATTCGCAGCATGGGATCAACGCTGGGGGCCTGTGGCGACTTGAGCCGGAATGTGATGGCCGTGCCTGCACCAATTAAGGATAAGCCCGAATATGTCTATGCCAGGGACTATGCCACTCGGATTGCGGATTTACTCACGCCCCAAACTCCGGCCTATTACGAAATTTGGCTAGATGGAGAAAAGGCCATCACAGGTGAAGAGCATCCGGAGGTGGTTGCCGCTCGTCAGAGTGATACTAACGGTACCAATTTTGAGGACAGCGTGGAGCCGATTTATGGCACCCACTATATGCCTCGTAAATTTAAGTGTTCCGTCACAGTACCTGGGGATAATTCAGTTGATGCATATACCCAGGATGTCACTCTAGTGGTGATCGTTGATGACAATCAGGAACTCCTTGGGTTCAATGTGCTAGTAGGGGGCGGCATGGGGCGGACCCATAACAAAGAGGAAACATTTGCTCGGATCGCTGACGAAATCGGCTATGTCGATAAGGATGATGTCTATGACGTCATGAAGGCGATTGTAGCCACTCAAAGGGATTATGGTGACCGAGTACAGCGACGTAATGCTCGGATGAAATATTTGATCCATGACTGGGGTGTAGAAAAATTTCGCACCAAGGTTGAAGAGTATTTTGGTAAAAAGCTACAGCCCTACCGACCCTTACCTGAGTGGAAATTTTATGACTATTTAGGCTGGCATGAGCAGGGGGATGGCAAGCTGTTCCTGGGCGTACACATCGAGAATGGCCGCATCTATGACAATGGCACCTTCAAAATGAAGTCGGCTTTAAAGGAAATTGAGCTGCGCTATCGCCTACCCATCATGCTAACCAGCAATCAGAGCATGCTGCTCACCGAGATTGATCCGGCCCATAAGGATGAAATTGATCGGATTCTGCGCGGCAACGGTATTGATGCTGAGGATCAGATTAATCTGCTGCATCGCTATGCCATGGCTTGCCCCGCCCTACCCACCTGCGGTCTAGCCATGACAGAGGCAGAGCGGGCAATTCCGAGCATTTTGGATAGAGTTCAGCTGCTGTTGAATAAGCTGGGTCTGAAGCAAGAGCATTTTGTCGTTCGTATGACGGGCTGTCCCAACGGCTGTGCTCGCCCCTATATGGCAGAGCTGGGGTTTGTGGGTAGTGCGCCTGGTGCCTATCAGCTGTGGCTAGGTGGGGCACCCAATCAAACACGGTTGGCCCAGCCCTATATGCAGCGTATGTATATTGACGATCTTGAAAAGACGTTAGAGCCGATGTTTGCCTTCTTTAAGAAGGCCCGTCAGGCTGGGGAGAGCTTTGGTGATTTTTGCGATCGCATCGGCTTTGATGCTATTCGTAACTTTAGCGCGTCCTATGTTCCAGCTAAGGCCGCATCAGGCCGTCGCAAGCATCGTGTTGGTGTCTCCGGCGACATCTATACCCAACTCAAAGAAGCTGCCACCGCCCAAGGTGTTAGTATGGCTCAGATTGCAGAAAGTGCGATCGCAGCTTATCTAAAAGAGCAACGTAATTAAAGCCCCCCTTGGGTTCACCCGATGTCAAAGTTCTCCAGTACACCCAATCGATGCATTGTTGTTGATGGAGAGGAGCTTTGGATTAGCCGTAGCGTTACTGTTCTCGCGATTTTGGTCGTAATTTGCAACGGTAACGCCTATGTTCCTTTGAATAAACGCGGTCCTGAGCTGCCCTCTGAAGTGGGTAAGTGGTGTCTAGCTGGCGGCTATCTAGACTATGACGAAACCATTGGCGGTGCAGTCATGCGTGAAGTTTGGGAGGAGCTGGGTTTAGACCTCCAGAACTTACAAGCTAACCATCGCCTAGTGGGCTCTCTCGATCAGCCTAGCCTTGTCTTTAGCGAGCCTCGCCGCTCACAGAATGTCACCATGCACTATCCCCTCATGGTGTTTCTTACCGCAGGCACAGATCTACCTTCCTTGAAGCCCCAAGTGAGTAAAGGAGAAGTCACCAATGTAGGCTGGTTTCCACTCGAAAAAGCCTTAGAGATGGAACTAGCTTTCAATCATCAAGACATCCTACACCACTTTCTCAGCAATGAATTTGCTAGAGTTTGGCCTCCTTCAGAGACCCGCTAACAAATTGAAGAAAAATTCATACACCCATTTCGATCGACAGAACTAGCTCGCATGGAGCTGTACATTAATCAGCCCCAAATCAAAATGGTCTGGATCAAATTCACTGCCGACTTCATCCCATCGACTTAGATATTGTGGATCTTGGGAATCCTCTAAAATTTCTAACAGTTCGTTATACCCCCAAATTCCACCACAACCTTCTGGTGGACAGCGTAGGGCACCCGTGACACAGTGAGGATATTGTCCCTGGGGATCGGCAGGTAAAATCATTTCCACCTCAATGGTATGAAACCAGCCATCACGCAAGTCATACACGTAACAGAATCGCGTTAAGTCATCGCTGATAATTTCATTTAAGGGCATCTGCAACAAACAGGGTTCAGTATCAGAGCGCTGTTGACCAATACGGTAGTGATAGTTTGATAGATTTTGCCAACCCATGGCGATCTGAACAATCCGATGCAGCTCCTCTAGACTCGTGGTGGCATTAACCAGCAATCGCCGCCAGATAGGGGGTTCACTATCAGTTAGGGTCAGTTTAATTTGATAGATGCGATCATTACCATTGGCCATCAAAGAGCCGCTCCATGCTCATCTAACCAATCTTCACCCAATTTAATTGTAATATCTGAGTCAAGGTTACCTGTGCTTTCCACTCGGACCTCGCCAATACGTAAAAATCGCTGCAGCATTGAGGCACTTGCGCGATCACCTCGTTGGGCAACAATGCGAGTTTCTACAAGGGGCTCATTTAAATCTTGGCCCACACTGACATTGCGATAGCCACTGTCGTACAAGGTATCTATTAGGGATTGGATCGCCAGATCATCGCCAGTACTGTCTTGAATAACCACCCGCAGATAAGAGGGGCTAGCCGCTTCCATGATTTGGGCAGAGTCCAGACCAAAATATTGCTCTACCATGGCATCAATCTTTTCGTAGCTCGGCAGCCAATAACTCAGGCTGTAGTCTTCAGGACTACTGAAATTACCCGGTAGCATCAACATTTGGACATCCGAGCGACTAGTCTGGGACCCGTAGCCCACTAACGCTACCAACTCTTCAACCGAGAGATTAGTATCTACGTGTGACTGAATCACCGATAAAATCTTGGGTAATCGCGCAATAGTAGAAGGATTGAGCGTTTGCTCAATCACCGACCGCATCATCGTCTGCTGCCGTTGGACCCGACCGATATCACCGTTATCATCATAGCGAAACCGCAAAAACTGGAGGGCCTGATCGCCATTTAACGTCTGTCGCCCAGCTTTTAGATTGATGTATAGATGCTGGCTATCATCCTGATATTTCATGTCTTGGGGGACATTCACCGTCACGCCCCCCAAAGCATCAATCAGCTTTTCCACGCCTTGCACATTGATGCGAGCATAGCGATCAATAGCCACACCTCCAAGTAAATCACTCAGAGACTCTGCAGTTAATGCAGGCCCACCGTCTAGATTGGCTTCATTAATTTTGGTTAACACTCCATTGACTAATGCCCTTGTGTCGCGAGGAACTGACATGACCACTAGCTGCCCTGTACGCGGATTAAACCGTAGCAGAAGCATGGTGTCCGATAGCCCCTCAAAGGAGTTGACCAAAGCATGGTAACCAAGGTCCTCCGCAACAGGCTCATCCAAATCTGAGGTCAAAACCTTCACACCGAGCACCAAAATATTGACTGGTCGCGTTAGTCTCGGCAGGCGCAAAGTACTGCTCGCAAGGATGGGTTCCCCCTCACTAAAAACAGCAGCCTCTTCGGGTGAAAGTTGACTCTGCAGTAGCGGCTTACTATTCATCGAGACCGCCAACAAGGCTCCTGTACCGGCTGAAATAGTTGCCACACTGGCAAGCGCCAATGTTATCCATGCCCACTTAGGAACCCTGAACCAACCACGCTTCTTTACATGCTTAGCTGCTGCAGTGGAGACTGGCCGAGCCGATCGCTGGGCTGGTTGTTTTTTACGTTGTGGAGTGGACACGGAATAACCTCAGCCTGGGGGAATGAGCGAAAATATGGGCGGGGGAATCAAGATGTAGCCGTTAGTGTAGCGACTATTAGCCATTAATAGCCATTGAAACTTCTCAATTTTTAGCAGACGATGGCAAGTTTGCTCGGATAAAGTCAGAGCTTTTCCAAGCAGTGGGCCTTAGGATCCATCTATTGATGCTCCCTTCAAGGTAATCAAAGACTGTTGATTGAAGGCTATGGCAGCGATGTCCATCCGCTCAATCAGTAATGAATACCTGCTCTAGTCCGGCAGTCGGCACCTCAGCTGCTTAAGCTGCGGATGGGCTGCTTAGGATCCGCATATAGCGGCCATAGTGAAGCCGGGACCCCCAACACCGGAATGAGATTGATATACAAACGTAAACATAATAAGTAGTCTGGTGACGAGGATTTCACAGAATCGGATACCTTTAGACAATGCCGACACCAATGAGATCCAGCAGATATAACAGAATAACGAAGTATTAAGACCAAAAATACATTGGGAAAGCTTAAGTGTTTTAGCGGAAGATCCTTGCTTTTATTGTCATTATTATAACCTCGCATTCAAATACTATTCCTTGGCTGGAAGGATCTCACAATGAACGAAGCTTTTCTGACTAACATCGCCAGTAATGCTACTAGCATTATTATCTCCGTTGGCCTCAAATTAATTGGGGCTCTTCTCTTTTGGATTATAGGCCGTTGGCTGAT
>JBCCXQ010000067.1:0-19960 GCA_039191365.1 Cyanobacteria bacterium P01_F01_bin.13
CCAAGCCGCTCGCCTAGAAGGTCTAGATATCCGTCAGAAAGCTGTTGAAAATATCCAGGCTGAGCGCTTAAACGGTCTAGATATTCGTCAAAAGAACAGCGTTCACAAGCTACGTATTGAGCACCTCAACAATCAAACTAAAGCCGTTGAGAATATTCAAACCGCTCGCTTGGAAGGTTTGGACGCTCGTAGTAAAGCGGTTGATAACATCCAGGAAGCTCGCCTGGATGCACTTGACGCCCGTACTAAGTCTGTAGTCCGCTAACAGATTCTCCATACACCACACACTCCAAGCCTCTGCCGATAGGGTGGGGGCTTTACACCACACACTCCAAGCCTCTGCCGATAGGGTGGGGGTTTTTTTATGAATTACCGGTATTTTAAGCGCCGCAGGCGATCAGAGTAACTCCGCATCACCTCTAGCGCAAATATAGGAGTCTGCTGGACAACAAAAAGAAAGTGATGCCGATCGAGGAAAGCTAAGAGACAATCTGTTTTTGCGATCGCAGTTTCGAAACGTTTGTGATCTTCGTGAACTAGCGATCCTTCACCAAAGAGATCTCCCTGCTGAATGGTTTCAACCACGCTTCCATTAATCCACAGCTCCACCTCCCCCTGGATAATGCCGTAAATGACGTCTCCGGCATCACCCGCCGCAAAGATAGACTCTCCAGCACTAAAGGCTTTGGGAGACGGTGGCTTGTGATAAATTTCTATCGTCCTGACTGGCTCTAACACAGCGGTTTCAGTTAATCTTGAACATAGCTATTTTTAGACATTTTTGGGGTCGGTCCACAAGTATCAGATCAACTGAAACCATAACTCGCACTCAACTAACGCACTGCCCGCACTCGCCCGGCACGCTGCTGCCCATCGCGTAGCAACGCGCGTGTCAATGGCACAGATGACTAGGAAACGGCTAACTCCTTTGTTGCTGCCACATCTGACTCATCACTGAGGTCATCCAGCACTGCCACCAGTTCTCGTTCAAACGCTACCTGCGCCCGATTGGTGCGTCCGCCCACATAGAGCTGATTGCCATCTTGCAAAGCCCATACTTGAGAATGGGAGATATAGCTCATAACAACGCCCAGCATCAGTAACCCAAATCCCAAATAAACCATGGGTACACCAGGATCAGCCTTTATCTGTAGCCCGGTACTACCAATAATCTCAGCTACCGAGAGAGTCACCCCATTAACATCTACCGACATCCCCTCTCGCACCGTGGAAATTAGCTCACCTTTCTCGCTATAGACCAATAATGTTCCCTGCAGATCTTGAGCAATCAGCGAGACACCACTACTCATATCGGGTTTTGTCGGCACCCAGGTACCCCAAAGCTTACCGCCATCTTCCGTCTCAATGGGTGCCATCGGTAACTGCAGAATGGGACTGTTGTTAACCTTCACTCGTACGCCAGCAATGGACCAATCCGCCTGTTACATAGTGACATTGCGATAGCGTAGCGGCTCATTTACCCAAACCGTTTTTCGCTTAACCTCTTCTCCCTGAGCATCCAAAACCGACAGGTCTGAGTAAAACTGATCCACCCGTCCTTCAGGACTGTAGTCAATCCAAAACCGATTTACCTTGACTGACCAATCTTTAGGAATTTGAGGCCCGGCCCAGGGACCAGCATCAAACACATTCTGTACCGTAAATGTATTTCCACTGGGTACCATCTCCTGAGCAAAGAACCCGGTCATGGCTCCATACATCGCCCCCAACAGGATGATTAGCATACTGGCATGGACCACAATGGGACCAATCCGTCCGGCTAATCCCTTATGGGCATAGAGCATCGTTCCATCTTTGTGGAAGGTTTTGTAGCGTTTTGCCTCCAATAATTCTGTGAGTTGATCAAGGTTGCCCTTGTCCAACTCAGTGCTCAGGGCCATTTTTTCAAATTGACGAGGTTTGCTGTAAAAGTTCCAGGTGCGAGAAAACCAGCGTAGAGCCGTAATCTGTCGGGTAAAGGTACAGGCGGTAAGACTGCTGCCAAAGAGAATGAGTAGAGAGAGATACCACCAGGTGCGATACACATGGTCTAACCCGGCTATAAGGAGAACTTTCCAGCTGAGAAAACCAAATAGGGCTGGGTCTTCGGGATAATTTTGTTGATAGAAGGCGAGGCTCTGACCCTGCTCAATGACGGTGCCTAGAATGCTAAACGCGGCAATGACCAGCAACAGGACAATTGCCAAACGCAGGTCCGCGAGAAGAGGAATGAGGTCCTTTTTGAAATAGCGTTTTAGGGCAAGCAGCATAGATAAATTTGATGGAGAGACGTTGCATGCAACGTCTGTACATTACGCGATCGGCATAAACCGCGATACCAGGGAGAATACGCCAAAGCCAATCAGTAAAACACCACTGGCAGGGGTAATCCAGCCGGACCATTGACGAATAGCCAAAATTCTCTTGATCGATGCGGTGAAGATACCGGCAATTACGAGGGGAGCTACGTAGCCGATGGTGTAGGCCAAAAGCAAAGAACTACCCAAAAATGGATCGCCTTTTTGACCCACCCAGGCCAGCAGCGTTGCCAGCACCGGAGTACTACAGGGAGAGGCAACTAAACCAAAGGTTAACCCCAATAAATAGGACTTTAGCGATCGCGGAATATTATTCTGCATAAAGTCCATGCCGCTGTAGGAAGGTAACGGCGGCAATGGCAGTGCTTCGAGCAGGTTAAGGCCCATAATGATTGAGATCGCACTTACCGCAATTGGCAATCCCACCCCCACCTGACCATAGACCCAGCCCAGGCTGCTGGCTAAAATCCCCAGACCAGCCAAAGTAGTCGCTAGACCCAGCGCAAACCAGCACGACTGGCCCGCAGCCTGCCAACGATTCTCCAGGTCGTAGCTGCCCATGTACCCCACCGTAATCGGCAGCATGGATAACATGCATGGTGTCAGGCTAGTGAGTAATCCAGCCGCCATAATGATGGCAATACTGGCCAGGGAGAGATGATCAAGCTGGGCACCGACCCACTGATTAGCCAGCTGACTGAGGTGATAAAGACTAAGCTGAAGCGTTTCCCACATGAAGATTTTGGACAAGTTTAACGGGCAGTGGCCAAGGCCACACCCCTTAATTGTATCGAAACGTTAAATACTTCGTATGCGTTTACGCTTGCCATCAGATTTATGGCTCAGCTTGGGCTCCGGCCCCTCATCAGGTCGAATCCGGGATGGAGGGCGAGGACGGAAATTCCTCTTCTTTTTAACAGGGATCTGTTTTACAGCAACAACCGCAGGCGACTTGGGCTGATCATGGCGACGACGACGACTGCCAGGACGATATCGTCTGGGTCGAACGGGCTGCTCCGCCATGATCAAAATATCGGCCTCATGGGCCTCACGGGCAACTCGAATCAATAGACCCGCCACCACCAGGCTAGACATCATGGAACTGCCACCGTAGCTCATCATGGGAAATGGTAACCCGGTGGTAGGCAACGATCCGGTTGCTACTCCAATGTTGATTAATGACTGTCCCACCAGTAGCACCATACAACCGATGGCAATCAGTCGATTAACCGACGACTTAGCCTTGAGTGCCACCAGCAAAGCAACGGTGCTAAACACAGCTAAAAACAGCAGCAGCATCATAGCCCCTACAAAGCCAAACTCCTCAGCATAGACCGAGAAAATAAAGTCAGTATATTGAATCGGCAGATAGCCCAGCTTTTGCTGCCCCATGCCAAAGCCAGTGCCCCATAAACCACCGGACCCAATGGCATACAAACTCTGAATCAGCTGATAACCCAGATCACTAGCTTGGGCCCAGGGGTCTAAAAAAGAAATGATGCGATCCCGCTGATAGGCCTTAATGCTAATACTGGCGATAGCCGCCAGGGTTCCAGCACCAGCCGTCATCATCAGGTGTTTGTAGGGTTGTCCTGAGGCTAGGGCGATCAGCCAAATGGTAATACCACAAACCGCCGTTGTACTCAGGTTAGGCTGCGCCAAAATCAAAATCAGACACAGGGCAAACACCCCCAGCCATAGGCAACGCGTTCGAACACGAAATCGATGCCAGCGGCCAAACAGCCGCGCACTCTGCAAAATTAAAAAGGGTTTTAGCAACTCAGAGGGCTGAATCAAAAAAGGCCCTAACGGTAACCAGCGTGTGGCTCCATTGACCGTTACTCCCAAACCTGGAATGTGGGTGGCTATGATTAACCCCAAACATAAAAATAGGCCCAGACCAGAAAACTGCATAATCATCCGCAGTGGATGTCGGGCAACCCAGCGGGACATTACCAATCCCACCAGAATCCAGACAATCTGAATCTTGAAATAACGGGCACCATCACCTACTTCCGCATCCGCAACCGAAAAAGACGCCGAAAACAGCACCACCAGGCCAATGGCTAACCAAAGCATAATTAACCATCGCAGTAGTCTAGCCTCCAGGGCCCAGTCACGCACTGAAAAGAAGTTGGCGACACCGGCAAAACGACTCAGATTCAATGGACGATATTGATGTAGGAGTGCTTAAGACATAAAGAAAACCATCGACCTTGTCAAGGGGCAATCTTGGATAGGTCGATGGCTAGTAGAGGATAAGATTTTTTTGTGTAGGGGCGTTCCATGGAACGCCCCTACACAATCTATCGCCCAATGGCCGGTGCCTTGGCAGTTGGAATCGTGCCAATGGGTAACGGGGGTTGATGATCTGCGATCGCAAACAGCTCAGTGCGCAGCGTCTCACTAATCTGAATGGTTTTCGAGTCATACACCTGGGTAATCAGCTTAGGATACAACCCAAACCCAATGATGGGCACCAGCAGACAGGCAATAATAAATACCTCACGGGGCTCAGCATCAATTAGTGCCTGATGCTCGGTCAGCTCCTTATTTTCAGGACCAAAGAAGATTTCCCGTAGCATCGACAGCAGGTAGATCGGCGTTAAAATTACCCCCACTGCCATCAGTAAAATCATCGCCAGCTTAAAGTTAAAGCTGTAGGCATCGCTGTTGGCAAACCCGACGAATACCATTAACTCCGCCACAAACCCACTCATGCCCGGTAGCGCCAGAGACGCCATCGAACAGGCCGTAAACATGGCAAAGATCTTTGGCATCTTAGTGCCGACACCGCCCATTTCCGGCAAAATCAGCGTATGGGTGCGATCATAGGTTGCCCCTACCAAGAAAAACAGACTGGCACCGATCAGACCATGGGATACCATCTGCAGCACCGCACCGCTCATGCCCAAATTGGTAAACGATGCAATACCAATAATCACAAACCCCATGTGGGAAATTGAAGAGTAAGCAATTTTCCGTTTTAGATTGCGCTGGGCAAACGAGGTCAGGGCAGCGTAAATAATGTTGATCACACCAAACAGGATCAGTCCTGGGGCCACAATGGCATGGGCATCGGGCAGCATCTCCACATTCATCCGGATCAGAGCGTAGCCGCCCATCTTAAGTAAAATGCCCGCCAGCAGCATGTGGACCGGAGCCGTTGCCTCACCGTGAGCATCGGGCAACCAGGTATGCAATGGAAATATGGGCAGCTTAACCGCATAGGCCACCAGAAATGCCGTATACAGCCACAGCTGTAGCCGCACTGGAAATTCTTTGGCCATCAGGGCCTGCATATCAAAGGTGATAGTATCGCCGTAAAATGCCATCGCCAGGGCCGCCACCAAAATAAATAGCGATCCCCCTGCTGTGTAGAGAATAAACTTAGTCGCCGCATACAAACGACGCTTACCGCCCCAGATCGACAGCAGCAGATATACCGGAATCAGCTCCAGCTCCCAGACCAGGAAGAACAGCAGCATATCCTGCACAGCAAATACGGCAACCTGAGCACCGTACATTGACAGCAGCAAAAAGTAGAAAAGCTTTGGCTTTAGAGTCACTGGCCAGGAGGCTAATACTGCCAATGTGGTGATAAATCCAGTAAGTAACACCAACGGCATGGAAAGGCCATCCACACCCACTGACCATTTCAAATCAAGGGCAGGTACCCAGCTGTAGCTTTCCACCAGCTGCATGCCAGAGCTGGACGGATCGTAGACAGTCACAAAGGCAGTGACAATCAGGGCAAAGTCAAGCAGCCCGACAATCAGGGAGTACCACCGCACGGTTTTGCCATCCTGATCGGGGACGAAGGGGACCAGCAGTGCTGCCAAAATCGGGAATAAAATTATGGTGGTTAACCAAGGAAATGTCGCAAAGTCCATATGATATAAGGCCAGTTTCTATAGCATGGGCCGCATCGCTCAGGGTAAGCACTGTCCTGACAAACTAAACGCCAACGATACGGCTGTAGTTGTGGGCTGTGGCATAGCTGCTGCAGACCAGCAGCTGTCAGGCCTCGTTAACCACTGTAAGAATAAAAATATTGATCCCCAGAGCATCTGCGGGATTTCTTAAAGGTGTGTAATCAGAACGTTACAAGGGGTTAATAAAAGGGGAACGGTGAATAGTGAGAGGTGAGTGCGCTGCGCTAGTGAGGGGTGAAGGATAAAGAAATTGAGAGTGAAGAGTAGATGTTTCAGGGTGACTCTTTACTTTTCATCTCTTGCCCATTTGTCTATCGAGCCGCCTCTAATGTTTTGTTTGTTTGGAAACTTAACTAAGCTGGCTTTTTAGCAATGATTACTCGATGGCGAGAGGTGTTAATGAACTGATTGGGCTGTGAAAAGCCTAAATTCACTAAGGACTGATGGAAGTCCAGAGCAAAATACTGATCAAGATAGGGTTCGGTGCTCTTGAGTAAGGTGAGGACGTAGGCAGGTAGTTTTGCATATACTTCTGACTGGGGGTTCATTTCCATGATGGTGAAATGACCACTGGGACGCAGAATTCTGTAGGCTTCGCGGATGACGTCCAGGGCAGCTGAGGTGGGTAGCTCATGGAATAATAATGAGGCTGAAACTAAATCCACGGAATTATCGGCCAGGCCGGTATTCTCTGCAGCGGAATGTCGCCAGATGGGTACATGACCCATGCTCTGATTGGTTTGGTACTGGGCGACGGTCAAAAAGTAGTCTGACAGTTCTATACCCGTGATGTCTGCGTTGGGATAGGCATCCTGCAGAGCATGGGTACTGAGGCCAGTGCTGCAGCCCAGATCAACAATCGTTTCAGGTACCTGGGGCAGCTGCTTTAGTAAAACATCAATGTAGCTCTGGCGTAGACGAATATCGCCACGGGCATCGCCTTCAGGCCACAGTCGGGCATGGACGGCTTTGGCGGCGACCGTCGCTTCTAGCGCTGGTTCCCAGCCCAGATTGCCTTTTTCATAGGCATGGAAGCTGGTGAGGTAGTAATCAGGGTAGGTGAGGGTGCGATCGCGAATCTCCTGCCGCTCTTTTTCCCAGATCGAATTAAATACTTCATCGCCCCCCCGGGCCCTCAGCTGAGCCACCTCATCCAGCCAATACACCCCGATCGACTCCGCCCGTTTGATCATCATGTTGCGAGCCCGATCTTTAGCAAAATTAGACAATGGCTTAATCGCCAAAGCCCCATTAATCAAACGCGTAATCGAACGAGACGCAATAGCATTCATAGACAATCCAAGACGGTCACCTCCCAACACTTTAAGTATCCCAAAGCATAGCAGCGCATTTTTAGAGAAAACGTTACGCTAGTTTGCTAATGCGTAACCCTTGCGTCCTCACCCTAAAGCCCTCCTATGTCTGTCGCCGCCTATTTCAACGCCGATGAAAACGGCCACAAATCCTTTGAATTACCCGGTGCATCACCCCATTACAATCCTGACCGCCCCGGCCAAGTCGAACACATCGCCCTCGATTTAGACTTTGACATTCCTAAGAAAAGCTACAGCGGCACCTGTACCATTCGCCTCAATCCGGTACGCAACGGTATCGACAGTTTGACCCTTGATGCCGTTAGCCTAGCCATTGACTCAGTCTCTATCGGTAATGAGACACAAACATTTGACTACGATGGTGAACAGCTACATATTCACCTCAGCAAACCCACCCTAGCGGGGCAGGCCATTACCCTGGTGATTGCCTATGCCGTCAAGGAACCCCAGCGCGGCATTTACTTTATTGCACCTGACGAACACTATCCCGATAAGCCATACCAGGTATGGACCCAGGGGGAAGATGAAGACTCTCGATTCTGGTTTCCCTGTTTCGACTATCCGGGACAGTTAGCCACTTCTGAAGTCCGGGTACGGGTACCGAAAAAGTATTTCGCTTTATCCAATGGAGAGCTAGTCTCCACCGAAGCAGACGGCAAAAAAAAGATTTACCATTGGCAGCTGGATAAGGTCCACCCCAGCTATCTGATGACCCTGGCCATTGGAGAATACGATAGTATCGAAACCGAGTGGCGCGGTCGTCCTGTACGCTACTACGTGGCCAAAGGCCGCAAGGATCAAATCGAGCTGACCATGGGTAAAACGCCCCAGATGATGGAGCGCTTTAGTCAGGTATTTGGCTATGACTATCCCTTCTCCAACTATGACCAGGCCTGCCCTGCCGACTTTATTTTTGGCGGTATGGAGAACACCACAACAACGCTGCTCACCGACCGTTGTTTATTAGATAAGCGCGCTGCCCTTGACAATATTCGCTCTGAAACTCTCGTAGCCCATGAGCTGGCCCACCAGTGGTTTGGCGATTTGATCGTGATTAACCACTGGTCCCACGCCTGGGTCAAAGAAGGTATGGCCACCTACTCCGAGGTACTGTGGCTAGAAGAAGCCTACGGTCGGGACGAGGCCATGTACTACCACCTCAACCATGCCCGCGCCTACATCTCTGAAGATTCTAGTCGCTACCGCCGTCCCCTGGTCACCCACATTTATCGTGAACCTATCGAACTGTACGATCGGCACATTTATGAAAAGGGTTCCTGTGTTTATCACATGATTCGTCAGGCACTGGGCGATCAGCTGTTTAGCCAAACAATAAAAACTCTCTTAACAGACAATGCCCATAGTACTGTGGAAACTGTCGACGTACTACGGGCCATCGATAAGGCCACCGGCAAGAATTTACGCTACCTGTTTGACCAATATGTTTATCGCGGTGGGCACCCCGATTATTCTCTTACCTATAGCTGGGACAGCGACAGCAATCTGGTTAAGCTTATGGTCACCCAAACCCAGGTGGCCGACGGCAAATCTCAAGTACAAGAAGGATTGTTTGACCTGAAAATTCCCGTTGGCTTTGGCTATGTCGAAAAAGGTATTGCCGATGTCCACACCGTCATCGTGAGAATTCACGAGCGGCAGCAGGCATTCTACTTTCCCCTACAGAAAAAGCCCGATTTTATTAGCTTCGATGTGGGTAATCACACGCTCAAAACCGTGAAGCTAGAATATCCGCTAAAGGAACTCCAGGCGCAGCTGAAGTATGACCCTGACCCCATCTCGCGCCTGTACGCCGCCAAAGCCATTGCCCAAAAAGGCACTCTGGAAGCTGTAGAAGCCCTTAGCACAGCCCTAGTAAACGATCCGTTTTGGGCAGTGCGGGCCGAAGTCGCTGAAGCCTTAGCAACAATTCAGCTATCTCAGGCCGTTGATGGCCTATTGCAAGGACTCAATGACAAACATCCCAAAGTGCGACGGGCCGTAGTCAGCTCTCTGGGTGGGATCAAAACAATTGAAAGCTACAAGTCCCTAAAATCTGTTGTTAGAAATGGTGACGAGAGCTATTACGTAGAGGGTTCAGCTGCTATAGCCCTTGGTAAAGTCGGGTCCAGCACCCTAGACAATGGCAAAAATAAAGAGAAAAAGACTCTCAATCTTTTAGAAATGGTGTTAGAAGAGCGGTCAGGATGGAACGAAGTTGTCCGCTCAGGTGCTATCAGCGGTTTGAGTATGTTCAAATCCTCAGGAGACGCCCTAGATGTGTTGTTGCCCTATACTGAACTTGGTATCCCACAAGCACTACGGCTAAATGCAATTCGGTCATTGGGTAAGATTGCAGCAGGGCAAAATAAAGTCAATACCGACCGTGTTTTAGACCGTCTGGAAGCCATCGCCCGCGAAGAGTTTTTCCTCACTCAGGTCGCGGTTGTTATGGCCCTAGGGCAAATGGGCGTGTCTGGAGCCGTGAGAGTCCTGCAAGGTCTTGCCGAACAAAGCCCCGATGGTCGCGTCAAACGTCGCGCGGAAGAGGCCATGAGCAAGGTTCGCAAGGCGATTGGTTCGGATAAAGCCGTCGATGAACTGCGTAAGGATCTCGATGAACTGAAGCAATTAAATCGGGATCTAAAAAGCCGTTTGGAGACCCTGGAGGCAAAGACAAAAGCAGATAAGAAAACTAAGCAGCAAGCAAAAGAACAGGTTACAGAAGACTATCGGTTGGAACAGCCCCGCAGACAAGTAAAGCGCACAAGGTTTGTCGAAGATTAGCGACAATTCTGTTGTAATCCCAAATCAAACCCTTGAGGGGTAATCCCTTGTGGTTACCCCTACGGAGAACGCCCTACCAGCCCATCGCTGCTAATTGCGATGTTTGGTCAAATGCTTCAATTGCCGCATCATCTTCTAAGGGTGTGACTTCAAGCGCTTTACCATCCACCATGCGGGTTTCTGCACAGAAAGATGCCGTATTGAAGCCACCAAAGCGTTTCACAATGCTGCTGCGCATGCGCAAATCCGGCGTTACAAACCAGAACCGCTCTACCGAACTCATGGTGTCATACTCGGTCTCCAGTATCAGCCCATCTTCATCATCCATTTCATAGCGACCTACTACGGGTACGATTTCTGCATAGCCCCGCTCCCGCAGTAGACGACCCTTGCGAGGGTTATCTTCATCGGGCACTAGGGCAAACACTGTAGTCCCCTCATGGTTGCCCTCGCCATCACGGTCCCAGGCCATTTCACCGTTCCAGGCGACATAGGCTCCACCTACGGCCAGGGATGGATCGATTTCATGGAGTTTGCAAATGGCAATGATTTTTTCATTATCCTTGTCGAGGGCTTCGACGGTGATGTTGGAGCCGCCTAGCTCAGCCCGGCGAAAGGGCAGATGGTGGGTAGTGCGTTGGGATTGCCATTGTCCAGCACTATGCTGGAAAAATTCCATTACATCCATAGGGAAAGTGAATCGAGGCTTGATAGTTTTCCTTATGATAAACCGCGGATGAGAGGGTTAGGCAGTTTATAGCTCACGACTGATTTGATCGCTGTTTAGATTAGTGCGATAGACATGGGTTTTATTGGTTTCGTTATCAATTGCTTTGACGTTGTACCAGTCGTCTAGTTCGCTCGGGAACCATATTACACCGGCACTGAGCTGGGCGTTGATGAAGGTGAAAACTCGGGCCAGTATTGCATGCAATACCCCTACGGGATGGGGTAGATACAATGCGCCCCCATGACCACAATTTATTCTTCTTCAACTGCACTAGCTAAAACATTTAAAAAAGGGGCCTTGCTCAGATCAAACAGCTCATTGAGAGTCTCTCGCGTTTGAACGAGCTCAGTACTAGATAACCGACCGGTATCAGCATCATTGACCACCAGGGAACTCTGTTGCCCTGCGCCTTTTTCCGTAGCAGTAACCGTAAGAATGCCGTTGATATCAAAATCAAAGGTGACTTCTACTTGAATGGCACCTGCCGGTTTGGGGGGTAACCCTTCAACCATAAAAGACCCCAAGGGAACATTTTCTTTAGCAATGGCATTCTCCCCCTGATAAACATCCACCTGCACCTTCTCCTGATTGTTACTAGAGGTCTTGTAAATCTCAGAACGGGACGTAGGAATAACGGTATTACGAGGAATAATCGTACTAAACATCCCCGGCATCGGTATCCCCATGCCCACATCCATCATGGCCGCAATACCGAGAGAATGGGGCACCACATCCACCAAAATCGATTCGATCTCAGCCCCAGAAAGAACCCCCGCCTGCACTGCTGCTCCCATCGCTACACATAGATCTGGCTCAAAACTACTCACAGGTACCCCTGGCAGATGGTTTTGCACCATTCTTTGCACTAATGGAATGCGGGTGGAGCCCCCCACCAGCACAATCCGACTGAGATCTTCTGCTGCCATAGACGCATCACTCAGGGCCCTATCAATCGCCTCCAAAGTCTCCTTGAGAATGGGAGTAATCAAATGCTCAAAGTCCTCGCGGGCAACCTCTGTTTCTAAGTGCAGGGCCGTGCTCCCCTGGCTTACCAAAAACGGCTCCCTTACTGCCACAAAACCATGCTCACTCAGCTCAATTTTCGCTGCTTCTGCTGCTCGCAATAGTCGTGCTTCAATCGTTGGGTCGTTAGGTAAACTCTGGCCATTTATCTGCTGAAACCTATCTGTTAAGTGACGCTGAAGCTGGTGGTCAAAGTCATCCCCACCTAGGCGATTATTGCCATGGCTGGCTAATACTTCCGTTACATCTCCGGTAATGTCCACAATCGATACATCAAAGGTGCCCCCACCCAGGTCGTATACCAAAACCGTTTCTCCGTCTTCGCTACGCTCTTCAAAAACTAGAGCTGCTGCGGTGGGCTCATTCAAAATTTGCAACACTTCCAGCCCGGCAATCTCTCCAGCTTCCTTGGTTGCCTGCCGCTGGGCATCGGTAAAGTAGGCGGGTACCGTAATCACCGCCTGGCTTATCGGTTCTTCTAGTACCGTTTCTGCTTGTTGCTTCAGGGTGCGCAAAATCATTGCCGAAATGGCCTGGGGTGAATAGGTCTGATCATCCAGGGTGACCTCATAGTCTGTCCCCATCTGGCGCTTAATGGACTTGACGGTGCGTTCCGGGGCAGAAGCATACTGTCGTAGGGCATAGGCTCCCACCAACAGCTTGCCCTCGTTATCCAGACCTACACAGGAGGGTAGGAGCAGTTCATCATCATCATCCGGAATCACCCAGGGTTGGCCACCGTCCAGGGCAGCCACAACAGAATTGGTTGTACCGAGATCAATACCGATAATGGCCATAGTATGAAAACAAGGATTTTATAAGGTCAAAGTCTGGTGGAGCATTGTATGCAAGGCCCCTAACGCAACAGTGAGATTTTAGGAATTTGACAAATCGCTATCAGCTACGTCTGCCACAATTACCTGCGCCTCCCGCAACACTCGATCTTGCCAGCGATATCCTTTGAGGATTTCTTTAATCACCGTATTGGGGGAGGCATCAGGGCTCGCTTCTCGCCCCATGGCATTCATGTGTTGAGGATCAAAGGGCTGACCTACGGTTTCAATGGGGGTAACCGTCTGACGTTCCAATACGTCCAGTAGCGACTGGCGAATGAGGGAAACACCGTCGAAAGCGCTCTTGACCATGGCATTGAGTTCGGTGGGTTGGTTGACGGTCGGAGCCGTATTCCAGCTCAACACCTGACGCCACCAAGGTACTGAATCACTCTTTGCCGCTGCTGACGTTTGCTGGGACTGCTGTTGCGCCTGCTGCCAATGGTTACAGGCACGGTCTAAATCATCCAGCACTGGCAACAACTCCAGAAAAATCTGGGCTTGCTGCTTTTGAAGTTGGCGACGCTGGGCGATGCGATCGCGAGGAGACTGAGACATCGGAGATATGACTAAAAGGTAAGACGGGCAAGGGTTTTCAGAGCAATCTGAATATTAGCTGTGGCCTGTTCTCTGAGAGTAGCCAGGGTTTTATCGTCAAAGCTAGCTTCTAGAGGTTTACGCTTAAAGAACTCTTCTACGGTGACGGTACTGCCCTTACGTACGGCATCATAGGCAGATCGAATAGCCTTAAACTCCTTGGGATGAGTATGGGCTGGAAACTCTTTCAGTTTGGCGTGGTAAGCCCGCTTAACTTCTTTAGGACTAGCATCTGGGGCAATACCTAATTGTTCAAAAGGCGTGGTCATAATTTACGATTCAATTTCATATTTTTGCAACGTACAGACGCCCCATGGAACGTCTCTCTAAACATTTTTTGATGTGCAGGCATTCCATGGAACGCCACTCCAATTAAATCGACTACCGAGATCGCCTAGAACGTCTAGACTTTTTAGATTTCTTTGCCCCCGGTGGTGGCCCCAAAAAATCATCTCCAAAGTCATCTGGCTCTTCAAATCCTCCAAATATGGGCAAGGGAAAACCACCGTCAGGGGGACCACCGAAGGGACCGCCAAAGGGACCACCTGGAGGCATTGCTCCCCCCATTTCGGCAGCTACCATTTGCATAATCAGCTGCTCTATAAACTCCGGTGGGACTTCGTCCCCAAACTGAGCCTGGGCCATTTTGGTAATCATGTTCACCATGTCCTGCATAGAAGGCGGACGACCTGAACGGCTCATACTGGACATAGCGGAACGGGTCATAGCCTGGCCCTGCAGCCATTCTTCATCCCGATAAGCATTCAGGGCCTCAGTATCCTGCAGCCGACGGGCCAGGTCAAATCCCTGATCAAATAGTTTCTGATACTCTGGAGTTTCATAGGCATAAACTGTCGCTTTCGCTAATAGCAGCAGCGGATTTTGAGGTTCTTTTACCAAAGCCTGATCCAACCACGGCAACAACACAGACGTAGTCGTAAACCAACGCACCTTGAGCTGTAGCTGGGCAATGGCTTGATAAGGATGGGTTGTGGATTGTAGATAGCGGTTAATGGGAGTAGTCAGACGATCGGCCTTCTTTTCTTTCACAGCAAGGTACACCAGGTTGACAATTCGTGCCTCGGGCTGTGCATCGATAAGTTTGATCAACTGGGTGTGGTAACGACCTTGTAAAGCAGCCAATCCTTTTTTCCGTTTAGCATAGAGGGCCATTACTAAGCCAATGGCCTGGAGTACGGGCACCTGCTGCGCAGGGCTTAAGGGAGTCAACAGTGCATCCCATTTCTTAGCCGCTTCAGTTTGGTCAAAGGTCACCCGCTGATCTTTATTAGGGGTATCAGTGGCAGCATCGACAAAGATCCTGATGGCACGGCTGGGAAAATCATTGCGATCTACATTTCCAGTGGCGTCTTGCAGCATGAAGAAGAGACGATAGGTGAAGATCTCCTGCCAGCGGGGAATATCTGGTTCAGTGTCTAGATCTCCAAAGGATTTGCCATACTGACGGCGTATTTCTTTGAGAGTATCGCTATCACCCGTTTTTTCGAGACAGCTAATCAGCTCTTCATAGATATTGATAAAGTTAGAGCCTCCCTTGAGGGACTGGGTTAGTAGGGGAATCGCCTGTTTATAGTGCTTTCGCTTTGCGGCCAGTACCCCCTGGCGACCAATTACAGAGGGGGACTCAGGGGCAAGTTTGATGGCTGGCTTCAGTGTTTGTTCCGCCTGACCCAGTTTTTTCAGGTTGATTAAATGGTCACAGGTCCAGCAATGGAGATGGGCCAAAATAGATTGGCGTTGTGGCTCGGCCCAGGTGGTTTGTGTCTCTACCCATTGAATTAGCTGCTTAACGACGCCTATAGCTGCTTGGTCAGTGCCACTTGCAAACATGGCTTGACGGAGATGGATGGCAATTTGCGGGTCCTTGAGAGTATGGGGTAATAAACGAGACCAGAATAATTCAGCATACTCAGGCTCATCCATCTCCATGGCGGCGGTTCCGGCCAACGTCATTAGTGGGTCGTGCAGTTCCTGGAGTAGAGGAAACCTATCTTTAGTCTCCTTTAAGGCATTTAAAAATAGGTGGGCGGCATCATAGACTTCGTCATTGTCAATCATGCGCAGAATTTCTAGCACCATGGCAGATTGCTTCTCTACCGGTGCGAGGCCTTCAAGGGGAACATGTTCTGAAAAATCGTGACTGAAAGTATGGGCTAACTGCACCAGGGTCAGGCGCACCATAGCTGGATGTTTGTCACGAGTGGGGGTAAATGTTGAGAAGGGTGAATAGCCAAAAGACGGACGGTTAAGCCGTAAGGTTTGCTCGGCGTCTGTCCACTGGTCTGCCTGTTGTTTAGCATATGCCCTCCATGCAGAGGGCCAATCTCCTGGATTAATGGGATGACTCACCTTTTCAAAATGGGTCAGAGCCTCTGCAAAGGATTTTTGATGTAGCGAGAGCACTCCCCGAGCCCAGTGCAGTTGGGCAGCATAGAAGCGATTCTTTGGGGTCTTAATCAGCGTTGCCAGCGTATCTATCTGATCGTTGATTACCAATAGCTTGAGATAGCATCCTCCCTGTTGCTTGTGGAGTTGCTTGGTATCAAAAGCGGTTTGTACTAAATCTAAGGCAGCTTGGGGCTGTTCCTGTTCAACTAAGCATTTGGCCAACCAATAGAAGGCTTCACCTTGCTCGCCGACTGCCCCCAAATCCATAGCTTGCTGTAGGGTTTCCTCTGCTTTAGAGTAATGTCCCTTTTCCGCCTCATCAATGCCCCAGGCCAATAAAATATCGGCTTCACTCAGGTTAATATCACTGGCCTTATTAACTTTCTGAGCTTGCTTTAACTTTGTCAGTGCCTGTTGATAGAGGCCCTGCTCATAACATTGACTAATTTGGTCACCTAGTGACGGCTTCGAAAGATTGGATAACTGCCTGAAAGACCGCTTAGAACTACGTCTCCCCATGGGCGACCTCCGTCGTGGGCTAGTGATTTTACTAGCCTAGTAGATTACTCTCCGTAGTAGACGCTTCATAAGTTCGTCTTAATTTTTCGTGATTAACTTTTTTACCGCCATTTCAGCATGGGTTATTTCTTGCTAATCTTCTTGCCCTAAATTCTCTCTTCGAAGGCTAAATGATGATGCAAATCACGGAATTTTGTCAGGCAGATCTCATGTTTTGTTGATACTTTCCCAGAGTACGGTGCCTTGATTTGAATCATAATGTTCCTGGCAAGAGATCAGTTTGAAAACTGTCCCCCTAAATAGGGTTAACCCCATCTTGCATCAACCAAATTTCATTATTTGAACCTGTGCCGCTTGGAAGAATGACCCTTGTCGAGAATGTCTTCAAGAACGGATAGCTAGGGTCTAGGTGTCGCCGCTGGGTGCTTATCTATTGTTCTTTTCGGAGAACCCTACAACATCTGTCACATTAGCCAAGACAATTCATCTTCCCAAAAAGATTGAATTTAATTTTCCTACTAATGCGACGCATAAACGTCCTTATGCATCAGGACATTTACTATCCCGGAATCAGGTGTGTCATATCCGCAGCGGCATGTAATTTCTCTTATCGTCGTCACCCTCAGGATGCACACACATAATGGCTGCACACACAATGGGCCTACCATCAGGCCTGATAGAAGATATTGATCTTGTTATTCGTCAGGATGCGCGAGAACTAATCGAACGTATCGAGCAGGGGCTGGCGTCTGAGCATCTATCTAAACCTGCCTATCGCGAGTTGGGTAAGTTGCTGGAGCAAGTTCCTCACCTAGAACTGACGAATGACCAAATGCTAATGCCGCTGATGCAGCTGGCCGTTAGTTTATTGTTACCGACAGAAGCAACGCCTAAAAATAACCAATCTCCCGCCATGTCTATGTCAGAACGGGTATCGCTGGCACGGGATATTCGTAAACGCATTGCCCGCGAGATTCGGATTTATCGTAATCCTCTGGCGGCAGTGTTGAGTGCTGGAGGCTCCCCCGCCGCCCAGCTGATCTCGGGACTCACCTGGTTCACTATTACTATCACGTTGCTGATCGGTAGCACCACAGCTGCGCGAATGTTTTTGTCGAACCAATATGAGATTGGCTATCAGCATGGTATTAACCATGCTCAGCCAGTTGAAGAGGCCGTGGATGCGCCTATAGATGAGACTGTAAAAACATCTGATAGTCTTGTAGTCGAAGGGGAGTCATCGGGCTCCACTGAGATTACAGAAAATGGTGAAAATCAAGGCTCCCAGGTGGATCTGTTTTCATCCCGAGAATGGCAGTATATTCAGCTGGTACTGGCGGCCGGTGGACTGGGGAGTATCGTCAGTGTGATGTTGAGATCGCGAAAACTTGAAAACCGCAACCGATCCCAATCGGTAATTCCGTTCTTTATTGGTTTTTTCAAGCCGGTGGTGGGCACCGCCTTTAGTCTCCTGGCGGTCTCTCTGATTGAGTCAGAGGTGGTCGTGATATCTGGGTTTAACCCCAGCGAAGCGGAAACCCAGTCGAAGTATCTATACTTTGCGATCGCATTTATCGCTGGATTTAGCGAAGTATTGGTTCCTGACTTTCTCGCCCGTACTGAAAAAACAATGTCGCCCAGTGAGAGTACCCAAAAAGATGATCTCTCCTAGGTAGATACGGATAATGCGCAGTGGCCCCGTAAAAAGGACTACGGGGCCACTGTGTGTTTGTTTCAATTGCAACTTTGTTGTTCCTTACGTGCCCATGCTAAAGCCTACTGTTCTTAGTCTACTAATATTAACCACTCTCCTGACGCTCCAAGCCCAGGCCAGCCAGTGGTATGGTGCCATTGCCATCTCTCGCTCTGGCGATTGGGGCGTGGCTACCAACTATCTATCCGTCAATAGTGCAGAACGAGAAGCCCTCCGCAGCTGCGGGGATGTTAACTGTGCCATTCGCGTGTCATTTCGAGGGTGCGGTGCGATCGCAGAACATAATCGCAGTCTTGCATGGGGTGTTGCATCCACCTTGACCCGCGCCAGGGACCAAGCTCTGAGTGTATTAGACGGACAAGGCACGATTCTTGCAGAAGTCTGCAATCGAGGCAGTTAGATAGTGCAAGTGGAGAAAACTCTTGCATCAGCCACCTAAAAAGCCTTGCCACCAGCCATGTTTTCTAGGTTGAATTTGACAGCCTACGGCTGGTTCAACAGCAGTAGTAGGCTGTCCCAAGGCACGAGCCAGATCATCATCAAAAATAGCTCGCTCATAAAATGTTTTATTACTGTTTCGAGTAATTTGCTCCGCAGTTAGAAAACGTGCACCTCGAAAATCCACACCCACAAGATATGCATCCTTAAAGTTAGCCTCTTCTAAATTAGCACCTCTAAAACAAGAATTTTTCAGATTGACTTTGCTGAAGTTAGCCTGGCGCAAGTCAGCGTCTTGAAAATTTACCGCTTCCAGATTGGTTCTTTCCGTATCGTAGTTTGAAAAGTCACTGCGATAGAGGTTAGCCCCCCGAAAATAAGCTTGATAGAGATTGGCACCCTGAAATTTTGCTTCTTGTAAACGCGCTTTGTTGGGTAGGTTTAGACCACTAAGCTGAGTATCAATAGCCTCGATATTTGACAGTAGCTCCCCTTGGTCATGGAGGTATTCTATTGCCTCACGCTTGGAACTACCCACACGAACATCTGAAGCTACAATTGCCCATTTTTCCGCTATTACACTGGCTTGACGCTCTCGAAACCCATAGAGAAACTGAATAGCACTCAAGAAAATTGCAAGGAATGCAAAACTTTGGAGTGTTTGCGATATTAGCTGTAATCTCTGAGTCAGACTAGCTGTTCGCTCTAGCCAATCTGGCACATGAATGTCGGTAAGATACAGCTCAAACAGACGTTCATATTGCTCTGACGTTAAGCCATAGTCTGCTTCAAACTGTTTCGCTCGCCGAATTTTTTCGTACTCACGGTCAAACGGCTTTCGAATTTTCGACAGTTGCTCAAAATCCTGAATAAGTTTGTTGCGGAGATCGTCTGACATCGTTAGACAACCCAGAAACTGACTTTACAGCGTCAGACCTTACAGCCTAATGAATCTTTTAGGAATACTTCCATGGCCACAGGCTCCCTTGCGAGTTCTTTGACGGGGTCTTGCGTAAGTTTCTTAATATCTGAATTACTAATTTTAGTTAACTTTTGAAACGGCGATTCTGCTAAGCAACATGCTTTCCAATCGGACTGAACAGGCACACTAAGCTGTGAACATTCCCCACCACGGCGACCAACAGGTGTATAAAATCGGCAGGCACCGCATCGAACAATGTCACTTTTTTTAATACTCATAAAAAATTAGTCGAGAGAGTAACTGAAAGCCTTTACTTTCGACATTGTGGATTAGTTTTGACTAAAAATCTGGCTTTCTAAAAATGTTAAAAGCTTGATACACCAAGCATCAGAAGTTAATTGCAC
>JBCCXQ010000068.1:0-19912 GCA_039191365.1 Cyanobacteria bacterium P01_F01_bin.13
AATTCTTTTGAGCTAAGGGCTGGATAGTCCCAATAATCTCATCCACAATGGATTTAACACAGATATCTTCTAAGAAAAGTTCCATGCGGCCTGCTTCGATTTTGGATAAATCAAGTACAGAGTTGATCAGGCCCAAAAGGTGTTTACCTGCACCTTGAATCTTTTGCAGGTCAGGAACAAACTCTTCTTCACCAATGCTAGTGATATCTTCTTCAAGCATTTCACTGTAGCCAATGATGGCATTCAGCGGAGTACGAAGCTCGTGGCTCATGTTAGCTAAAAACTCACTTTTGGAGCGGTTGGCATCTTCTGCCTTTACTCGTGCTGTTTCTGCTTCTTCCATCGCGCTTGCCAGCTGCGCTGTGCGATCTTTGACTCGGTTATCAAGATCGCGATTGAGATCCAGCAGTTGTTCCTCAGCTTGTTTGCGTTCTGTAAAATCCTGTAAAAAGATAGATAGGCCATCATTACCCGGATAACCCCGTACCATGAGCCAGCGTTCAGTCGGCTCATAGTAGGTTTCAAAGCTGACTACCTGTAGATTAGTCGCAACAGCTTGGCGATAGTATTCCGTAAAGCGTTTACCCAGGGACTCGGGTAGAACTTTCCAAAAGTCTTGACCCAGCAATCCTGGAATATTGCACTTGAGAATATCTGCTGCCTGGGCATTGACATAGGTGATAGCCCATTTGCGATCAAGGGCAATAAAGGCATCGGTAATGCTTTCTAGTACTCTAATTGTCTTTTGGCTGGTCCGCCGTAGACGATTAATTACCCAAAAGGCGACTATCCCTGAGCTACTAAATAGCAATATATAAATTAGGTTGCGGTAGAGTGTAATGCGTTTCTGGGTAGTCTGCTGAATATCATCAAACTGTTTTTCAAGCGCTCGAATATTATTGGTTAAGGGGATGTCAAATACCTGATCACTTAGCTGATCCACAGCAGGTTTATTGTCCAGAACCATTTGAACTGATTCAGTTATGCGAAGCTGTGTTTCTGCATTGGAGCCCAATCTTGATCTAAGGCGTTCAAGCTTTATTTCTACATCGGTGATTAATTTCTTGTCACTGGTGACAGCATATAGAAACAAATCGTCTAGGAGGGCTTCAGCTTCTAGACGGAGGCTGTTATTTAATCCATTGAGTAAATTGGTGTCCTCTGTGAGGGCTGTTCTTAGTACAGCATGGTGAACTTCAATTTGTTCAATAAGCTGTTGTTTTTCGGCCAGTAATTCAGTATTAAATTCTAGCTGTTTTTTAAGGCGCTCTTTGTCCCTTGCCGATAGTGAATTGGGGATTTGCTCTATTAGCTGACCTTGAACTTTTTCTGCTTCAAGCAAAGCTGTGTTTAAGGGTTCCTCATTCTGGGATGAAAGGGTGTGGCGAATATTTTGCAACGCTAGCTGAACAGCTGCATCGTTAACGAGCTGATCCGAAATCAGAGCGCTGTAGCCCCGGTAGCGATCAAAATCAACAGCAAAGCTTTTGAGGCCTAAGATTGCTAAGACTGAGAGTGTAGCGACAGCAGGTATACCCTTTAAAAAGTGCTTTCGTTTCACCTCAGGCATCTCCAAGAAATCAAATAAAATTGTCTGCTTAATGGTCAGAATCTTAATAAAGATGTGGCTTAAACCTTACTTCAAGCTTTCAGCTTTAACCTGAATAGGTCAGGTAAAACTGATGCTGTTTTGTATTTATGACAATTTAATAGCAGTAATTCAGTGGTAACTTGATGCGCCCAGTATATTAATCAACAACTTTATTGGTAGTCAATCCGAACGTTTGGAGACAATCTCTAGCAAGTTCAGAAATCAGGACACTCTTTTGGAGATGAGATACGTTGTAGACAGGGGAAAATTAGGCCTTGTTCCAACGAATTGGCCATACTAACCTGATGACGCGCAAATACCCTAATGCGTCAGGATATTTGCCATAGTTAACGACACCAGCGATGTTTAGCACAGCAACAGCGATAGGCGCAGCAAGCTACTGACTGTAGCCAGTGGCTTGCTATGGAAAAAGGGAAAAGGAGAAAGTGCTAGAAGGTTTTCAAGCGGAGAAGTCGGTAGATTTTCTAGGCTAGCCCGATGCAGCATTAGCCTGCTAGGACTTGCTTGACGTTTGTTTTCACTGAACGACCGACAGCCTCAGCTATGGGCTCTAAACTACTCACTAGGTTAGCCATCGCCTCTAGACTGATAGTCTGTCTAGCATCACTCACGGAGCGATCAGGATCTGGATGGCACTCTATGATTAGACCATCGGCTCCAGCAGCTATGGCTGCCCGAGCCAATGGAGCAACGAGTTCTCGTTTGCCGGTAGCATGGCTCGGATCGACGATGATGGGTAGATGGGTCGTTTGCTTGAGGGCTACCACGGCTCCTAGATCGAGCACATTGCGAGTATGGCTATCAAAGCTGCGAATACCTCGTTCGCAAAGAATGATATTGGGGTTACCGTGACTAGCAATATACTCTGCGGCCATAACAAACTCCTTGACTGTGGCTGCCAAACCTCGCTTTAACAGTACGGGTTTATTGACATCGCCAAGGGCCTTGAGTAGGTCAAAATTTTGCATATTGCGACTGCCTACCTGGAGGACATCTGCATGGGGTATTAGTTTTTCGATCTGATGGATTGCCATTACCTCTGTAATGACTGGCATGCTGTAGCGCTTTCGGATGGCTGAAAGGATATCCAAGCCAACGTCTCCTAGACCCTGGAATGCATAGGGCGATGTGCGGGGTTTGTAGATACCACCGCGTAATCCTTGGATAGGAAGCTTGGCCTTGGCAATGGTTTCCATCTGAGCCATGCTCTCAATGGAGCATGGTCCACCGACGATAAATAGGTCTTTACCACCGACGGTGATGCTGGGGGGAAACTGATTACTTAAGTTTGGTGCGATCGCAATTTCACTGGTGTGATTAGCATGGGCTTTAGCAACAAGTTTGGCGTCTTTCATGGGTTTAACGTAAATAACGGTAAAAAACAAAAAGCCCGCAGCCTGTGGAGGCTCCGGGCAAGTCAGTACAGCAAAATGAACGCTACCTACCCGGTGGTGGCGTAAAAAAGAAAAATGTAAATTGCCAGCTGTAACAAATGATCATGGGGAGCAGATTAGAAACGGGTATGGAAGAACATGGTCCAAAAGAAAACCGCAGAGCGTGTACTCTGCGGTTCACCGGCTTCCCATGCTAGCGCTAAGGGTTCATGGCCGGTGAACCTGACTAAACCAAAAGTAAAAAAACGGGCGCTGCATGACTTTCAAAACTGAGACAAATATTGCTTAGATATCCGTACGTTAGCGCGTCAAACCTAAACCGTCAACTCAATGACCGTTTAGATGACGGCAATACACTCAATTTCCACCAGGACATCCTTGGGTAGACGGGCCACTTCCACACAGGCCCGAGCCGGAGCGGAGGCTTCATCAAAGTAGGTAGCATAAACGCCGTTCATGGTGGCAAAGTCATTCATATCCTTTAGAAAGACGGATATTTTGACCACATTAGCCATGGTAGCGCCTGCCGCTGCTAGAACAGCGCTGAGATTATCGAGACACTGTTTGGTTTGCACCGATACATCTCCTTCACCCACCAGAGCACCACTTCTGGGGTCCAGTGCAACCTGCCCCGAGGCAAACACCATTTCACCGGAGGCAACAATGGCCTGATTGTAGGGGCCAACGGGAGCAGGAGCCTGGTCAGTTTGAACGATACGACGAACCATAATGTGACATACAATAACTAGCTTGAGTATTTTACCGGAAGGGTAACAATCTGCATCAGGCCGCATGTAACAGCAATAATGCCATTTCAGGTGATTTGCAGGACATGCTAATGCAATGGAGTAAGGATGATGAATGTTACTTTTTAAACAGATGAAATAAAAGAACTACCTACTGTTGAGCTGAACCATGGCTGACTTTAATCGTGTCATTGAGCTTTATCGAGAGTTTCCCGAGAAGTTTCGCAGTGTTATCCTGAGCACCGTTAGTGCCGATGGCATCCCTCAAGCTAGCTATGCTCCTTTTTTGAACGATGCCGACAAGAACATATACATATACGTCAGTGGATTGTCGGCTCATACGGTTAACCTCAAACAAACCCAACGTGCCAGTGTTCTCTTTATCGAAGCCGAAGCCGATACGCGAGAAATCTTTGCCCGTCGTCGTCTGACCTATGAGTGTGTCGCCACCTTGTTACCCCGTGACACAGTTCAGTGGCAGACTTTAATCGATCGTTTTGAGCAGCAATTTGGCAAAGTTGTGGGTTTGATGAGGGGGCTACCTGACTTTCAATTGTTTCAACTGCAGCCCCAGGCAGGACAATTTGTGATTGGATTTGGTGCAGCCTATCGAGTCAAATCTGACGATCTCAACTGCCTAGAGCCCAGACGCCAGGGCTAGGATTCTTTATGCACCAACACTCCATTAAGAAAGATATCTGCCAGCGTCTCCGCCAGTTCCTTCATATCCTGGGGAGAATTGGCTTCGTCTGCCAATGTGGTTTGACTAAATCCGGCAACGGTAAACATTCCCAGAAAAATCCGGGCCACTACCCGAGGATTCATGGGGCGATAGGTCCCACGATCCATAGCTGTTTGAAAAAATGCTTCGGCCACATCCGTCATCTTAGAAATGACTTCGGCCTGTACCCGCTCCCGTAATTCTGGGTGAAACTGCGCTTCCATAAAACACACTCGCAGCATGTCAGTATTGGCAGCCAGATTTAACATGCGTTTGCGCATGACCTTACCGATGGCCTTATAGTTGGCCATTTCACTCAGCTCAGTCAATAGCTCGGTAAGTAATTCTACCCACCCACGAGTGGCAACCTCGATCAAAATAGCCTTTTTATTTTCAAAATGTCGAAATAAGGTTCCTTCTGCTACACCCGCTGCCTGGGCTAAATCTCGGGTTGTCGTGCCACCATAGCCACGACGGGCAAACAGCCGCTGGGCTGCCCCGAGAATTTTATCTTGGGTATCATCTTGAGACAACGTCAACGGTTTAGCAAATTGCATAGAACAAGGCACGAGCACATACTAATGGCTAGAAAATTGGCGTTGCGGATTCGCTCCTACATAAACAACGACAACCGAAGACTATAGAGCAATAGTCCCCTTTAGTCTTGGGGCTATTGTCTATCGTGAACTGCGCAATCATGTCATTGGTTAACAGAAGCTTACATTTGGCCAGCTATTTCGACAAATGCTACATTTTCTCCTAAGTGTACGCTGGAGCTAAAACAGCTGTGTCGCAACAGATATGGCTATCGACCACATGACAGGCCGTATCCCCTAAACAAATACTGATGCCTCGAGCAGTTTTTACTAGGGTGTCCTGGGAGTTGACGGCTTGATATTCAGCAATGGCTTCAGCAATAGGGACATGGACCACCTGGCGGTTTTGCCAGCTCACCATATGGTCATACTTGCCAGCGGCAATGAGGTCCACAGCTTCCACGCCAAAGGCGGTAGCCAGTACTCGATCAAGGGGTGAAGGTGTTCCTCCCCTCTGAACATGCCCCAGGACAGTGACACGGGTTTCAGCCCCAATGGTTTCGGTAATTTGTTCAGCCAGGTATTCGCCAATGCCCCCCAAACGACATTGACCCAGGCGATTCGTTTGGGTGACTTTTTCCCCGGCTTCAGTACAAACAGCTTCGGCCACAATGATGGTGGCAAAGTTGCGTTTCAGGCCTTTGATGGTTTTGCAGATATTGTCAATAGAGTAGGGAATCTCAGGGATGAGGACAATATCGGCACCACCTGCGATGCCCGCATTGAGGGCAATGTGGCCAGCATCGCGTCCCATCACCTCTAAAATCATCACTCTGGAATGGCTGGCGGCAGTAAAGTGCAGCCGGTCTAGGGCTTCAGTGGCAATATTGACAGCGGTGTCAAACCCAATAGAGCGCTCAGTGGACCCCAGATCGTTATCAATGGTTTTGGGGATGCCGACTAAATTGAGCCCCCCCTGCTGGGCAAGGCGACGAAGAATGGCCATACTACCATCACCACCGATACCAATCAGGGCATCTAGTCCTAGCAGGTGATAGCCTTCGATGATTTCCTGGGAGCGATCGCAACTGGTGCCATCAGGGAGTGGAAAATCAAACGGATTGCCCTTATTGGTGGTACCCAGGACAGTCCCTCCTGCTCTGAGTAAATCATGGGTGCTTGATACATCAAACTCTACATATTGAGGCGGACGGGCCATTAAGCCGTGGGTGGCGCGGGAGATTCCTAATACCTCCCAACCGTAGCTATCGGCTCGATGGACTACACCGCGCAAGGCTGCATTCAGTCCGGCACAGTCGCCGCCGCTGGTGAGTAAGCCAATTCGTTTAATGTCCTGATGCTGTCCCATGGTGTCTACTCTAGCTATAACAATTGCGATTTCAACACTACAGCGTTTGGAACGACTTCATACCGGCTAACCTAGTATTCTGAAAAATTATTGATAGGAAGATATACTCTGCAATATTTTGTGTGTAAACCAGTTACGGAATTTGTTTCTGTATAAAGGGTCTGACAGCCTTTAATGTTCTAAATATCAAACATTTTTGCTCAATAAAATCTGCGCAATTGACGGGTATGCCTGGGGGAAATGACTGATGACAACTTCTAGTTTTATTGATGATTAAAGTGTCTTTACTAGAACTTGTTGATTAGCTACCAAACAACCTTAAAAAAGCGATAGCAACAATATTGTTTTAGTAAATACCTCCCATCAGACCCGACATTCCCGGTTTGGCTGACTATAGTCAACATAGTGGCAAATCAATCTGAAACGTATCTTTAGACGTAGTTGATTTGTACGAATCTTGGGTGATCTTCCGGTTAGGTTAACTAACGCTTTGTTAAGAGCAATAAGGTTAAGGTTTTTTACTGAGAATTACAATGGCACAGGCCATTCTAAGCACTGTTTTAGGAATATTGGCTACGTCTACGGCTGTTGTGGGTTTAACAACGCAGACTGCAGTCGCCCAAGGATTTAGTGGTAGCTTTGCGCCCGAACAGTGGCAGCTTTTTAACAATCGCCCGCCAACAATACCAGGTGTCGACCCTGAAGATATTAACGAACCCATTGACTTCGGTGGTATTCCCCTTGCCCCTTTCGAAGGTTCGGTGGATTTTACCGATGCTCCTGAGTCGCTGACCTTGTTGGGGAGTGATCGCTCTGCGATTTTGGATGAGTTTGGCTTAGGCTGTTCTTCTGTGCGGTCCGACCTACTGCCGTTGTTTTGTGGCAGTAGCTCCACGTTTTTGTTTGTAACTGTTCCCGAAACCAGTAAGCTCTCCTTTGACTGGGACTATATTACGTTTGACGCTTTTGGTCCATCTATTGACCCCTTTGGCTTTGCCATTGGTAATATTCCACCCAACGCTCCTGGTTCAGATGGTGAATTCACCGAACTGATCGATCGCAATGGTGGATTGAGTCAATCTGGAACATTTACGGTGTCTGTAGAAGCCAACCAAATCTTTGGGTTTCAAATTAGTACTGCAGACAATCAAGGAGGGCGAGCCCAGGCAACTATCAGTGATTTTAAGGTGATGCTGATAGAACCTGATGAGGTCGATCCAACATCGGTACCAGAACCCACCTCAGCCATTGCGATCGCAGCCATCGCGGGGCTATACCTTAAGAAAAAGTCTCATCCCAGACAATAGAGACAACCCTTAATCTTGATGATTTTTGACAACGGCCTCCTCCGTGTCTGGGTCAAATAGATGGATATGCTCTACTCGAATGCCGAGGGTCAGTTTATCCCCTAAACGAGGGATCTTTTCCTCGGTGCCATCCAGGCGAACTAACAGGATTTTTTCGTCATTTATCCTGTCCAAGGCTACCGTTAGGTAGGTTTCACTGCCTAAGGCTTCGGTGCGCTCGACAGTAACGGCTAAATGTTTGGGGGCAGGTACTGTCAGTCGCAAATGTTCGGGGCGAATACCGAGGATAAGTTTTCGCCCATTCCAGCCTGCCAATATGGTTTCCCAGGGGCCAGGCAAGGTCAAACGAAAGGCTGTATGGACCAGCGTCAGGGGAGCCTGGATCTGTACAGTAAGAAAGTTCATCGGCGGTGAGCCGATAAATGCAGCCACAAACCGATTTGCTGGATATCGGTAAAGATCTAATGGGGGGGCAATCTGTTGAATTACCCCTTGGTGCATTACGGCAATTCGGTCCCCCATAGTCATCGCTTCTACCTGGTCGTGGGTGACATAGATAGTGGTTGTACCCAGTCGTCGCTGCAGTGCCACAATCTGGGACCGAGTCTCAGTGCGTAGCTTGGCATCCAAATTGGACAGGGGTTCGTCCATTAAAAACACCTGCGGATTGCGAGCCATGGCTCGACCCAACGCCACTCGCTGTTTTTGGCCGCCCGACAGCTGCCGAGGTAAACGCTTTAAAAGGGGAGTAATCTGCAAAATCTCAGCAATGGTTTTGACCCGCTTAGCAATGGCCTGTTCCCGTTCTGGCCAGTAGTGAAATCCGGGAGGTAGTAGCCGAGTGATGCCAAATAGGATCTGTTGCCAGCGGGCAATCGGGGGTAAATCGTCGGCAGTTCGTCGTAACCCAAAGGCGAGATTGTCATACACGCTCAGGTGTGGATACAGGGCATAGCTTTGAAACACCATAGCCACATCCCGCTGTTTAGGAGCCAGGGCATTGACCTGCCGCTCGCCAATGGTAATGGTGCCTCCAGTAATGCTTTCTAACCCAGCAATTAGCCGCAGCAGTGTACTTTTACCACAGCCGGACGGTCCCACGAGCACCATAAATTCGCCATCTTTCACATCCAGGTGAATCCGCTTGAGGACGGCCAGTGGCTTGGCATCGGAAGATTGCCGCGGAAATGTTTTGTAAACGTTGTCTATAACAACCTCGGCCACGTTGAATTCCTGGTTTTGAGTTTTACACGTAGGCGGCAGACAGGCTATTCGCCGTCGGCATCGCGATCTACAGATACCAGAATATCGGTAATGGTTTCACCACGGGCGGGGGTAAAGATGCGATCGCACGATTGACTCCGCCCCTGCAGCGCTACCCGGTCTATCTTCAATCGAGCCGCTCGATCCTCGCTTGTCATAACCGTGAAGTCAGCATCCTCGGGTACCAATACCAATGTGGTCAGTCGATCACTGGTCTGACTAAACTTAAACGACTGAGAACCAATGCCACCTCGGCTACTGCGATTAATCGCGGCTACCTGCATACGCTTGGCATAGCCCTTTGTCGACATCAGCAATATCTTGCTATTGTTTTGAATCGGTACGCAACCTACGACAGATTCTCCCTTGATCACTCGGATCGCCTGAGTCCCTTGGGAGTTGCGGCTGGTATCCGGCAATTGGTCAGAGTTAATGGCAAATCGCAACAGACGGCCACTGGAGGAGGCCAACATCAAGTCCTGCTCTAAATAGGCAATAACGGCATAGGCCAAATAGTCCTCTGGTTTGAGTTTGATAGCCACTAATCCTCGGCCCGTAATCGCCTCAAACTCGGTCAAGGGCAGTCGCTTAATTTTTCCCTTGGCCGTCACCAAAATTACCTGCTGCTCCATCACCTCATCTGTCAACAAAATAGGGGGCAACACAGCATCTGGATCATTGCCAATGGCATCGGGCAGCAAATTCACCAGGGGCTGCCCCTTAGACTGACGTTGAGCTAAGGGGACATCGTTTACCCCAAGACTATAGGCCTTGCCATCGCGAGAAAAGACGAGCAATGTTTGGGTCGTCCAGGCAAATTCAGTTTGAGTCGTGACATCGTCTAACTCGGTCAGCTTCGTAGGAGTAGCCTCTTGCTTCCCCTGTCTTCGCTGATAGGTGCGAGGGGAGAGACGTCTGGCATAGCCCTTACGCGTAAACTCAACGACTGTTTCCTCTTCCTGGGCCTCGGCGACTAAATTGGCCAAGCGCTCTTCCTCTTCAGCACGTTCGCTAGCCGTTTGCAAACGAGTTCTACGCTCATCACCAAAGGCCTTCTTGAGCTTTCTAAGCTCTTTTTTGAGAGCCTTGAGTCGTTCCTTACGATCTGATAGCAAAAGCTCTAAGTTTTCCTTTAGTGTGGATAGCTCATCAAACTCATTCAGCAGATTTTCTTGCTCTAATCCCACTAACCGTCGTAGAGGCATGGCCAAAATCGCGTCGGCCTGGCGATCGCTCAGGTCAAACCGCTCAATCAGCTCTAGTTTGGCTGATGAACCATCCGGTGCTGCCCGCAGAATCTCAATTACCTCATCGATACTGTCGAGGGCCATCAACAGACCTTCCACAATATGCAAGCGCCGATCGGTTCTTTCTAGCTCATTGGTATATTGCCGGACCAGCGTCTCTTCACGAAAATCGAGAAAAGACTGCAGCATATGCCTCAGGGGCATTTGTACCGGCTGCCCTCCATCTAGTGCCAGCATGATGGCCCCAAAATTACTCTGCAGTGGCGTCATCTTATAAAGGGCTGCCAAAATGCTATGGGGCTGGGCTTCTCGCTTTAACTCGATCACCACCCGCATACCGTCGCGATCGCTCTCATCACGAATATCAGCAATCCCATCCAGCTTGCCTTGGTTAACCAGATTGGCTACTTTTTCAATCCAGCCTGCTTTATTCACCTGATAGGGCAGTTCCGTCACCACAATGGCGTTACGACGCTGACGCCCCTTCCCTGGCTGAACTTCTTCAAAACTAGCAATACCGCGAATGGGAATACTGCCACGACCGGTCCGATAGGCATCATGTATCCCTTTTGTACCAGTAATCTCTCCCCCCGTGGGAAAGTCTGGCCCAGGAATTAGCTTAAACAGTGCCTCATCTGAAAGGGTGGGGCGGTCAATAATGGCGATCAATCCATCAATCACCTCTCCTAAATTGTGGGGAGGAATATTCGTCGCCATTCCCACCGCAATCCCAGAACTACCATTTAGCAGCAAGTTGGGCAGCTGAGCTGGTAATACAGTTGGTTCTTGCTGGGAGCTGTCAAAATTATCCGTAAAATCAACGGTGGCTTCACTGATTTCCCCCAACAAAGACTCATGACTAACAGAGGCCAAACGAGTCTCGGTATAGCGCATGGCGGCAGGGGGATCATTGTCCACCGAGCCAAAGTTGCCATGGCCATCCAGTAGCGGATAGCGGCTGGAAAAGTCCTGCACCATCCGCACCAGTGCATCGTAAACCGCCTGATCTCCATGGGGATGATACTTACCGAGCACATCACCCACCACGCGGGCACATTTGCGAAAGGGACGGTCGGGAGTTAGTCCCAGCTCATGCATAGCATAGAGAATCCGTCGATGCACTGGTTTAAGACCATCGCGGACGTCTGGCAAGGCGCGCCCGACAATGACGCTCATGGCATATTCCAGATATGATCGTTGCACCTCTGTATGAAGAGAAGTGACGACAATTTGCTCATCTGAAAACGCATTTAGCTGGTTTGCCATGATTTCGTATCCTTGAAAGCCGCCTTAAAGGCATTACATAAACCTTGTCCACATCCATAACTGCAAGGTTGCCGTTGATAAAGCTCTAGGTTTTAACTTGGATGTAGTTTAGCCTTACCAATGCTGTACCTTATACACAAGCGTCATGGATTCGCAATAGTTACAATCTAAATCGATCAAGAATTCACCAGACGTTTTGACGCTTGTATCCTCGAGTCATTGTTATTTAAACAAGCTCTAACCTTAATGGCCATAGTGTTCCTAGGCCAATAACCGACACCGGTTATAGTAACTTTGCTGTGTTATCGAAACTGCGTATGAAAACGGTTTTAATCGTGGAAGACGACATGATCAACGCGCGCGTTTTCTCCAAGATTTTGACCAAGCGGGGAGGCTTAGCGGTCAAACACACTGAAAACGTAGACGAAGTCATGCAAATTGCCGAAAGTGGTGAAGTTGACGTGATTTTGATGGATGTTTCCCTATCTCATAGTGTTTATCAGGGAAAACCGGTAGATGGCATCCGCATTACTCAAATGCTGAAAGCCAATAGTACCACCGCTGAACTCCCCATCATTTTGGTCACTGCCCATGCTATGGATGGCGACCGGGAGAACTTTTTACAACAGAGTGGTGCGGATGGTTACATCTCAAAACCGATTGTGGACCACCAGAAATTTGTAGATGACGTCAAAGCCATGATTGGTGAGTAGTCAGGACAAAGGATAACACCTGGGGATGAACTGTTTGCAATGAACCTCGAACTAAACAAAATGGACAAAATGGTCAACTGAATAGGCTTATAATAGTACAAAAGAACCAATTCAGGCCGCGCTCTATCAACTTTAAAGCATGAATTTAAAGTGCTAGCTATATGCACTTTGCTATAGCTATTTATAGCTTTGGCCATATTGATCAAGACAATCCGTATCCTTTAAAAGCTAAGCTCATGGAAGGTTCAAACGCCTGATGATTCCTCAGTACGTTTGCTATAAATGCCATGGGGCCTGAAGTCGGCAGAGCTTTGCCTTAAACTGGAAAGGCTCGTTATGGCGTTTCCCTATCGGGTGAGGAACATGATTGAAACTAAAAATATCCATCAATGATTATGATTATGGTGCACATCATTTGAGTGTGAACCGCCATAAAGTCCCGAGAGAACTTCCTGCAAACCAGGGGTGCCAAACATATCTTTGGTAGCGCTTAGCAAACGGTTGCCCCACAGGTTTTCTTCTAAAAAATCTAGGTCTGCGTAGCGACTATCTCGCTCCAGGGCTGCAGTGGCTGATTCGATCGCTGCCGGACGGTTGATATTGGCAGCATAGCGAGCAGCTGCAATGGCTAACGTGGGTTCCGGTTCATCATCAGACACATCCAACGAGCGTTCCCACTGTTCAATGGCGGGCTCTAATTGCCCCATTTCGTAGAGAACAAGGCCAATATTGTTGATGGCAGGCCAAAAAAGTTCATTAAAGCTAATCGCAGTTTCGTATTGATCGATGGCCTTTTGATACCGCTTAAGCTTGTAATAGGCATTGCCGAGGTCAAAATGAGCCCCAGAATTCCCCGGTTCCAGGCTGACTCCCTTTTCCAATGCATTGGCGGCTTGGAGGTATTTAGCTTCGCTAAAGTAGGCCGAACCCAACGTAAACCAAACCACAGGGTTATCACTGCTGATGGCTTTTGCTCTTTCCAAGGTGGTGACTGCAGCCGTACTATCACCAACCTGTAGATAAAGGCTGCCCATCAATGTCAGAATTTGTGGGTCCTGGGGTGCCAGCTGAGCCGCGAGTTGAATGCGAGCCAACGCTTCTTCATACTGCTGGAACTGAGCTAGCTGAGCTGCTTCTTGAGCCAGGGTTAGTCCAGTTGCCGTTAGTCGCTCTTCATCCAGGGGCAGGGTGTAAGGTAGCAGGGCTTGGGCATCTACAGCACGGGCCGTCCAACCACAGCCCAACAGGGCCAGAAGTGTCGCGAATGCGGGACGAGTAAGCTGAGATATAAGCTGATTCATAGGGTATTGGGCAGAGGATGGGTAAGACTTTAGAAACAAGCGGGAGGGGCTCAGGACTGTTGCTCAACTAGTTGAGCAACTATTGAAACCATGAGCTGAGCAAGTTTGAAAGCGTCTTTTGATGTACTTCGTTGACCTAGACTAGTTATCAGTATAGATACACCATTTACAGGGTTAACGAGCAATTTGATAAAGTTATGAGAAGCTGAATCTGACTTGTAAGTGCTTAAAATCTTGTCTCAAACTCTAGCAAAACTCGATTGCGATCGTCGAAGTTGGTAGTTCCCCGAATTGTAAATTCATCGGTCAGTCGATAGCGCAGGTTAAATTCTGTAGGCGTACTGTCGGTCAAGATTTTTACGAGGGACAGGGTGATGTTATCGGTTACATCGAATCCTATTTCAGTGGCGACATCTAATGTGGAACCACTGTTTTCTTCGCTGGAAAACCGTGAGGCACTGGTCACCGGAAATAGACGAAACTCGCTCAGATTGAGGGTGGTGCTAACAAAGTCTTGAAGGCTATTGAGCAGAGCACCCCCAAAGAAATTAAGCACACCCTGGCCTGACTGTAGGGCAGCGACATAGCTACCGCTGAGCAAGTTAATTATTTCCTGTCTAGACCGAGGGGGGGAGCTGGACAATTCAATCACTGTATCGCTACTGTCGGCGATAAATAAGCTTTCCAGCAAATTACTGGCAGACCCTTGGTAAGTGGCTCGAATGCGAATGGTTTCTATACCCGTGGTGCCTTGAAAGGGGTCGATCGACGTGTCCGCAATTTCGGAGTTGGCGAAGGTAGCGGCTTCTACTATATTGTTTTGCTGAGTTTCTGCAACGGATGTCCGCAGGCGCAAATCGAGGAATGGATCGGCAATTCCTCGATCGGGCACAAATCGAGCAATATTGTCTCGACCCGCTAGACGAAATGTGGTGGTCAGTAAATTAATGCGACCAGAGAGTAGGCGAATGCTGCCTTCTGGTTCGATGGCCCGCAATGGTCTAAGGGGACCTGTGATGCGTAAATCCCCCCGGGCGACAACATTGAGCAAGTTACTTTGCTGGATTTGGATATTTTTTGCCAGAGTAATCTTGAGATTCTCAAACCGAGGAATAAACAGGGGAGTCTCTTCTGGGGCTGGGGTTTCAGTAGTGGTATTGCCTTCAGGTAAAAATAGACGTCCGTCGGCTAGCTCCACAACACCGCCTAGCTGAGGTCCCCCCAGTAACAGGCTGCCACCAACCACCACCTGACCGTTGACACCACCCTGGTAGATGCCCCGTAGCTCAAGATCAATATCGTCCAGAGTGACCGTCAGGGCTCCACTGGAATGAGTCGGAATGGCTTGATTGTTGGCTATCGGAGTTTCTGAGTCTGGCTCCTCCTGATCAGAGGGGCTACCTCCCAAGAGTGCTAACTCAGCACTATCGATAACAAATGGAATCGTTAAAGGTAGACGGCCTGCGGCCTGTAGTTGACCATTGCCATAGTTTCCTTGTAACGCTTGGACGTTTATTTCATTTTTTTCAAAAACGACGCGTCCGTTAAAATCAGTAAGCGGATCGGGTAACAGGGGCGATCGCAACACCGCCTCTTGCACATCCATTTCACCACTGATGGTAGGTTTGCTTAAACGACCGCCAATCTCCAGAGATACGCGTCCGTTGCCCGATTCCCACTGCACCTGGTCATTTAAAATATTGAGCAAGGCAAGGCCCTCGTCCGCTACATTCAATTTGAGGGAGATGCGGTCGTCGTCGGGCTGCACCGTCATAAACTCAAAGGCATAGGGAATGTCACCCACCAACGTCAGTGGTTCTGGATTATTGACTTGAATCAGCTCACCCAAAAGCAGCAGACGGGCATCTTCATAGAGAAAGAATCCTTCAGCCTGCTCAATAGGTTGCTCGTTGATACTGCCATCGGCCAGGACGACGTCGCCCCTGACCGTGGGGTTGCCGATGCCGCCACTGAAGTTTGAGATCGCATTCAATCGACCTTTAAGACCCAGGGGTAAGTTGAAAATATCGCGTACGGCGGCCATCGGCAGTTGCTCAGCCACCAGCTGGAGACCGGAACTATCTTGATCGACCAGCGATAGAGTCCCCGCCAGGTTGACGAAGGCCAGCTGCGGGTTACCCTCTGCATCGGGGGGCAGGCCTGTTTCCATCCGCACTGGTTGCAGGGTAAGGGTGCCATTTTCCAGCTGTCCGCGAGCAACTACACGATCCGCAACAAAATCGCTCCCCCAGTCCCAGCTTTGACCATTCACATCAAACATGACGTTAGCTAGTTGTTGGGGGGTCCCCCTGAGGCTAACCATGGCATCAAACCGGCCCTGAAGTTTAGCCAATGGCGGGATTAAGTTCTCTGCTTCGGCCAGGGCCTCTTGGTCCTGAAGGTCCTGGATTTCTGAAAGCCGTCGTAGCTGATCGAGCAGGGTAGCTTGGGAACTACCGGCAGACTGGGTCGCTAAAATTTCTGGAATTGCTTCAGCCGGTGGCGGATCTTCCAGCCATGTTGGCGGCTGGAAGGTTTGAATCAAATCCTCAAGATCTCTAATGGCAAGTGCTGTGAGGACGTCCCTAACATCCCCGTTTTCCACAGCAATGTTGGCGTTATAGGCCAGGGTGTCTAGCTGTATATCCCCATTGAACCGATAAAAACTGTCTGTTACCTCAGCGGTGGTGCAGTAGGTCGGTAGGGGCTGCGTCTCGCTGGCTAGCTGCTGGGAGCAGGCATTAACAATCAGCTCTCCGCGATCGATAAAAATTCGCCGATCGCGATAGATAACCTGCCCCGTCAACTGTTGGGCATTGATATATCCCAACCCGGGTTGATCAATAACTACACTGCCCACCAGGGTCTGGCGGTTTAGATCCACCACCCATTCTCCCTGGGAGGATAGGGTACCCTGCAGACCACCCCCCAACCGCTGTACCGCTGGCAGTCCTATTGCCTGTAAAGGCAAGCCCTGGAGGGTGGCTCTCAGCACATCGCCTTCGGTGCGCCCTGAGGCTTGGGCCCCTTGCCAGCTGACGTCAAAATCTAACTTACGCGGTGTTTGAAAGTTGATGGCAATACCGTCAGCCAGACCGTTGGCGGTTACAGGGCGACCGTCTAAATCAACAGCTAATCCCGTTTGAGGCTGGTAGCTGACTGGGCCTTGTAACACCGGATCAAAGGCTACCTGATTAATTTCAAATTGTTCTAGCAGCAAGGTGCCGTCAAGCTGGGGTGCACTGGGCGTGCCTACCAATCGGCCATTGAAGGAGGCAAACCCATCTAGGGGGACAGGACTGGGCAGCAGTGCCAGAGGATATCGCTGGGCATCAAGATCGAGGGTAAAGCCGCGAATACCCTGGAACTGATTACCTTCTAGATGGGGTGAGATTACCCCCCGAGCCGATAACTGCGCGCTGCTGGCTTCCTCAATTAACAACTCTTGACCGGTCCAGGCAAACCGGCTGCTCAGGGGCGCGTCCAATCCTGCTAGCTGAGGCGATAATCCTGCTAGACCCGCCGAGAAATTTAAATTCCCCTGACCGCTTAGATCGGCTAAGGTGAGGGCGTCAAGGCGTCCTGCCAGCTTGACCGTGCCGCTGGTGTTGCCTCGTAATTGGGATGCAAACTGACTCAGTCCGAGGGCATTCAGATTGGCATTGGTTTGCCAGCTGCCGTTAATCAGCTCAGCATCCCCCTGCACCGATCCGTCCGCTAGCTGCAGGCTGTAGGTGCCCATGGCTAAGAGATTATCCAAGGATGCTTCCTGAATTGGACCTGCCAAAGCGACATTGGCATTAAAACTACTGGAGGGCAGGGCAGCAGTGCCTAAGGTCCGTAAATCGATGCCATTGGCAACAATATTGGCTTGCCAGCTATCGGTTTCAACTTTGCCCTCGCCGGTCAAAGTGCCCGTCCCCACCTGTACTTGGGCCTGGGGAATGGTCAAACCGCCATTGCCAAAGATCGCTGTGGCTGTCGCTGGGTAGGTTTGCCCACCGTAGGTCAGGGTGGGTGCTTGGACATTTACCTGGGTGGTTAACGCAGCGACCGCCCCGACAACGGTTGCGGTGGCATCCACTACACCCAGGGTAACGGGCAGCTGTTCGAGATCGTAGAGAGCGGCGATCTCATCCCCTGATAGATTCGTTGCCTTAGCCTGAAAGTCGAGTTCTGGCGGCCCGTCGGGTAGATTGGTCAGATTTAACACCCCGCTACCGGTCACCTGTCCCCCCAGATCTGGGGAAGCACTAACCTGAGAGACAGTTACGGTGTCCAACAAGGTCTCAATGCGATCGCTTGCTAACACCACATCGGCATTGACATCGTTAAGGACGACTCGGTCTACGATCACCGGGCCAATGGCTTCCACATTGGCATCAAGCTTGGGCTGCATAATCGGCCCGGTGATCGCGATGGTGCTATCAAACACCCCGCTCAGGGGAATGGGGGACTCAACCTCAGAACGCTTTAAAAGCTCTTCGAGATCCACATCGGATACCTGGGCAATTAAGTCATACTCACCGTTCCAGTTAACAGTGCCAGTAGCTGTGGCAGCAAGGTCTGCGTAGCTGCCTTTGGCGCTATCAACCGTAATGGTGGTGCCTTTAAACCGGGCGGTGGCGTCAATATTCTCGATGGTGTTTCCCCAGGGGCCACTGCTCGGCAGGGAGGTCAGCTGCAGTTGACCATTGTTAACACTGCCTGCGCCGTCTACAGTAATTGGCTGCTCCGGTAAAAAGGTCACGGTCCACTGACCGCTGACTCGACCTGCTGTGGTCACTAGGGGCAGATTTTGCTGTCCTAACGTGGGCAAGAGAAAGGCCATCCCGGTTTCAGCGGCGACGCCCTCGGCTCCTACCCCCAGCCTAATCTCCTGCTGGATGGTCCTATTATTAGAGGCTATGGGAATGACGGCCCCGGTAATGTCCACCTCACCCCCTTTTGGAGGTATGGCAGTCCCATCAAACTCTATGCGTTGGCTATCCTGGCCTTTGACTTCTACCGGCTCAATTGCCACTGTGGCATTCAAATCGCTGATCAAGAGGGGGCTAGGGTTGGCCCCATCCGCCGGTAAGGGCACCACGGTAACCTGGCTGTCGACCACCTCAATATCATCCAGCCGGACCTTGATAAACGGATCTTCGGGAGGTGGTTCAAATGTAGGTATATCGATACCAAGCCAGCCCTCATCTGGATGCTGCTCCAGGTATCCTTCTGCCCCAATCAGCTGTAGATCGATCTCTAGCTCGCGATTAAACAGCACCTGGAGAGGATTAAAGCCCACTTCTACCGCGTCTGCTGTTGCATAGGTGGGATCGGTATCGGTGGCATTTAATCGTGATGGCCCTACCCGTAAACCATTCCAGGACAGCCCTTTCAGGTTACCCAGCTCCAACTCACGTTCCAAAAGCTTGGACAGACGTCGCTCTAATAACGGTGTCAGCCCCTTATTAATAAACACCCAAGCACCAACGGCTGCCACACCAAAGAGCAGGGTACCTACCCCTAATGTAATTGCGGTTATTTTCCAAAATCGCCGACTTTCAGGGGGCCTATCTGCATTGGGCGAAGTCATAGGGGCATGGAAAAACGTGCGCGACTACTCTAACAAACTTCCATCAAGGATTTTTGAAGGATTTTTGTTAGATTTAGCTAAAATTCCACTGCAGCCCTTTCATTGCAAGGATCGCACGCCCTTATCCATAAGCCATGATTAACCCAACCGGTAGCCAAACCCGCGCACGGTCTTGAGATATTTAGGCTTGCTGGGATCTTCTTCCAGTTTTTCCCGCAGCCAGCGAATGTGCACATCAACGGTTTTGTTATCGCCCATAAAATCGTAGCCCCAAACGCGATCAATAATCTGATCGCGAGACCACACGCGGCGGGGGCGACCCATAAATAGTTCTAGAATTTTAAATTCTTTGGGGGACAGGTTAAGTTCAGTCTCGTTAAGAAAGGCACGACACTCATTGGGGTGTAGAGTAATCCCCTCAAACCGTAGTGCGGAGCTATCCTCTGACTTGGCCTTAGACTGATAGCGACGCAACAGTGCCCGACAGCGAGCAATTAGCTCACGCATCCCAAAGGGTTTAGACAAGTAGTCATCAGCTCCCACTTCTAGACCGACCACCCGATCCATTTCCGTACCCTTAGCACTCAGGATTAAAATAGGGACATCCAGGCCCCGATGACGCACCAGCCGACATAAGTCCAGACCGTTCATGCCAGGCAACATTAGATCTAAGATTACCAGGCTGATATCTGGGATTGGATCCTTACTACCATCGGCCGACCCTAGTAGCTTTTCTAACGCGTTTGGTCCGTCAGCGGCGACTACAATTTCAAACCCCTCTTCGGCCAAGGCCAGTGCAACTGTCTCTCTGATTAGCTCTTCGTCTTCTACGATTAAAACTCGTCCCAAACCTATG
>JBCCXQ010000069.1:0-19895 GCA_039191365.1 Cyanobacteria bacterium P01_F01_bin.13
TAAAAATCGGCAGCATTAATCCCCAAATGATGGCTACAAGCCTGAGTCCTGCCACCACCGCCATGCCCAATAGGGCAGCCCATGGCTGGACCATGCCTAACCCCTGTAAGAGCAGGTACATCACAATGCCAACAATAGATGCTGTGGCATAAATGCGACCCCGTTTTAATATCACTGGAATATCCACCAGGATTACGTCTCGCAGTACTCCCCCAGCAGCTCCCGTAATCGTCCCCATTACCACTACAAGTAAGTTAGCTAAGTGTGCCTGCTCAGCAATTTGTGCTCCACTAATAGAAAATAGTGCCAACCCAAATGCATCAGCCACTAGCAAAGACTTGTGAGGCGGTTGGAAAAATTTGGTGTAAAGCACGGTCAATAATGCAGCGCCCAAAATAACCGAAAGGTAGATGGGGCTTTCAATCCAAAATACTGGATGCCGGTCCAGCAAAATATCCCGCAGGGTACCTCCGCCAATGGCGGTGACCACAGCAATTACGATCACACCCAGCAAATCAAGGTGCTTGCGCCCTGCAGCTAAGGCACCACTGATGGCAAATACGCCGACCCCAACCAAATCTAGGATATGGAGAACCACTGACTATGCTCAAGCAATGCGGCGGTTGATCAGGGGATAGGTTAGGGCTAGGGCTCCACCGCAGAAAATTGCTAGCAGCAGTAGCGATAGGCCCATGGATATATCTCCCCAGGGAGCCTGCATAACGATGCTGCTAAGGCTCCAGTCATTATGCAAATAGAGATATCGGATGGGTTCAATGGCATAGCTCAGGGGATTGAGGCTGGCAATGGTACTAAGCCAGCGAGGCATAAAAGACAGGGGTACCAGGGCCGTACTGGCAAACAGTAGTGGCAGATTGGTTACGAAGATAACGGCAATCAGCTCAATGTGGCCGGGTAGGGCGAAGGCCAGCCCTAAACTAAATGCGGTGACCCCAAGGACCAACATAAGGATAATGGCAGCCATCAGTCCTAGACCGGTAAAGCTGGGTAACCCGGCTCCAAGAAAAGCACTCAGGGCAACAATTGCAGCCGTCTGTACCAGACTCATGGCGGCGATGAACAGGGCCGAGGCGATAACGATGGAAAATCGAGACACCAGCGGGGCCACCAAAAGCCGGTTCAAAAAGCCAAACTCCCGGTCAAACATCACGGGTAAACCGGCATTGAGTGCGCCACCAAATGCGGTAAATACAATAATGCCTGCGCCGATAAACTGACCATAATTAACACTGTCGCCAAACAGACCCTGAGGGACGTTCTGGAACAATGCACCAAACAGAATCAACCACATCAAGGGCTGGATAATGCCAGCGGCCAGAGTAGAGGGTCGACGCTGCAGCTGAATGAATAGGCGCTTAGTCAGGGCCAGGGTTTCTTGGATAAATTCGCTCAGGCCGAGGGATGCGATCTCATCGTCCTTCCACTGCTGCAGCTGACTATTTTGAATACTGGGATAAGAACTACTCATGGGGTTTTGAGTTCTAAGTTTTACATGTGGGATATGTCGTTAGGGTAGCGAGTTTTGACTATTCTTACCGCTTCATATTTTGCTGCTTAATTTCTTTTTTCATATCCCGCATACTGGCAGCGGCCATTTCTGCATCCATTATGGTGCGACCGGTTGCGGCTAAGTACACATCATCCAGGCTAGGCTGTGACTGAGCAATGCCAAAGATGGGCAGTCCTGCTTCTTTCAAGGCCTTTTGCACCGTCACTAGCGCATCGGCTTTAGATTCAACTACCAGGTTTAGCGAATTACCCTGAGCACTGTTGACAATGACGTCTTGCACCACGGGCAATTCTTTCAGCATGGTGCTTGTCTTTTGAGCCTCATCCAAGGGTGTAAATTCTCGGATTCTGAGGGTAATGCGCTCGCCGCCCACATTGGCTTTAAGTTCAGCCGGAGTTCCGGAACTAATCACCTTACCCTGGTCGATGATAGCCACTCGACTAGCTAGGGCATCCACCTCCTCTAAATAGTGGCTGGTAATCAGAATCGTTGTCCCCGCTGCCTGGAGCTGGCGCAAAAATCGCCATACGGCTGAGCGACTTTCAATATCAAGGCCCACCGTTGGTTCATCCAGCACTAATACATCTGGCTGGTGCAGTAGGCCTGCCGCTAGATCCAAGCGTTTTTTCAAACCGCCGGAATAGGTACCTGTTTTCTTATCTGCCCAATCTGTTAACTCCAACAGCTCGATCATCTGGTTAATGCGAGTCTTGGCCAGCTTACCTGGCAGATGATAAATTGCTGCCTGTAGCTCCAGTAGTTCCCGACCCGTTAGGACCTTATCCAGGGCAACTTCTTGAGCGATGTAACCCAGCCGCTGTCGTACTTGACGCGGACCAGCTACAACAGACACGCCCATAACTTCTAGATTGCCTGCATCGGGCAGCGTCAGAGTGCACAAACACCGAATTGTTGTGGTTTTGCCTGCACCATTGGGGCCGAGTAACCCAAAGATTTCTCCAGGCTCAATCTTTAGTGAGACATCCTTCACCGCCTGGATATCACCATAGCGTTTCTGAAGACTTTCAATGACAACTGCGGGCTGCTGTGACATCCTAAACCTCATGTAGGTGCCCCTTAAACGTCTATCAGGTTAGTCAATACAATGGCTATCCCTGAAAACATTTAGCCTCAACAGCTAACCTGACGCGCAAACGTTTTCATGCATGAGAACGTTTGCTGTAGGGCTTAAGATCACCCTACATTGTAGTGGCCAATCGTAAGCCCTGATGGGCTAAACCTGGCATCGTTAGAATGAATAAAGACTCGATGGCAAAAAAGGTGTTCTATGGCTCAAAACCCTACTTTTCCTAGGATGAATCCATACCCCCAAGTAACGATGCCAATCTGCAGACGTTTACAATACTTGGGCATCTTAATGATTAATTCGAGTCGTCCAAAATGCCAAGCAGAATCCGATATCGAAAGGCATCTATATCAAGGATGAGCGCATGTAGGAAGTAATAATCCCAAAAAACATGGTGGAAATATCTAATCACTCATTTTTGAGCAACACGTTTTATACCACCCATGCAGACCTACTTTGTAGGAGTTACGAGCGATGCATCGGTCAACCGCTGATACCTTATGAGTCCACATCAGCTGAAAGTATCGACACACTTTTTGCCGCACCATTTGCCCTGGTCTCCCATGGCACTGAAACAGATCCTATTTTCAACTTTGGCAACCAGACAGCCCTTGCCCTATTTGAACTGCCATGGGAACAGTTTACGAGGCTACCTTCTCGAAAGTCGGCTGAACCGATGAATCGAGAAGAACGTCAGCGACTATTGGAGCGTGTTACTCAGCATGAATATATTAATGACTACAGCGGTATACGTATTTCGGCATCAGGCAAGCGGTTTTTGATAGAGAGTGCTACCGTTTGGAATCTGGTTGATCATTTTGGCCACTATCGAGGCCAGGCTGCAGTCTTTGAACATTGGTTATTTCTGTAAAGCTTCTCTTCAGAAAACTGTGTCACAACGTGCTAAAGCATTGACTCATTTAGCCCATGTTGAAGTGGCATCGTCAGGACTAAATGGGTATTCTACTATATGCAAGATGGCCTTAAAGCCTGATTTTCCGTTCCAAAATGGCCTAAGCACCAATAATGGTATCGAACGTCCTTAAAACGATAACGCAACGGTTACAAGGTCAATCGATTCGAGCAACGCTGGTTGTCCCATTTTTGTTGCAAATTATTGGCACGGTTGGGTTAGTCGGGTATTTTTCGTTTGTTAATGGACGAAAAGCTGTCAATGATTTAGCGACCCAGTTACAGGTTGAAATTAGCGATCGCATTCAGGAGAATCTCGAAACCTATCTCTCTGAGGCCGTTGATATTCTAAAAACGCAAAAAGCGACCATCAAGTTAAATCATGTTTCTTCGCAAGAACCAATAAATTTTAGAGCATACCAGTGGGAACTACTCCAGATTCATCAAGAGGTTGCCATTATCGCATTTGGGAATGAGCTGAATAAGCTGATCAATGTTCAGCGGTATGGTGATGGTCAAACAACGCTCAGAATTTCTGATGAGTCTACAAACTATCGGTTAGCTGAATACGAGCTTAATGATCAAGGTAAACCAGGTCAGCTACTAAAAATTCACCAGCCCGATGTCGAGTTCGACACCCTTGGCCGTCCATGGTATCAGCTGGCCCAAACGTCGGAAGCGAATGCCTGGACCGGTGTTTTTGTGAATGCCGCGTTTCCTGAACTATTAATTGCAGCGGTTGAGTCTGTTTACGATGCAGATACCAAGATTGGCGGTGTCATTGGGATTGGGGTAAGTCTCTCCCATATGAATACGTTTCTTCAGTCATTAGATATTGGTAAAACAGGTGAAACCTTTATTATTGAACGATCTGGTAATTTAGTAGCCACATCTACTGGAGAAAATCTCCTTAGTACACAAGTGGGTAAAACGGACAGACTATCAGGGTTAGAGAGCAAAAATCCACTCACAAAAACAGCCTTACAGTATCTCAATCAATCGTTTGGTAATTTTGAGGAAATCGAAACCACACAACAGCTATCGTTTGACTTTCAAGGACAGCACCATTTCTTGCTGGTAAAGCCATATTTCGATCCGGCAGGCATTGATTGGCTGATTGTGATTACGGTTGCTGAGTCAGATTTTATGGCGCAGATTAATGCCAATACCCGCAACACGATTCTGTTATCTCTAGCTGCTTTAAGTGTTGCGATCGCCATTGGTATTACGACAGCGCGATGGATTACAAACCCTATACTAGAGCTGAAAGAATCGGCAACAAGATTAGCTGACGGAAAATTTGAACAATCCATTGAAATTAGCCGTCAGGATGAATTAGGGGTTTTGGCAACCGCTTTTAACAGTATGGCTCGTCAATTGCAAGAAGCGTTTTCTAAACTGCAAACCGTCAATGAGCAGCTTGAAGAGCGCGTGATAGAGCGCACGACTGAACTTGCAATTGCTAAAGAAAAAGCTGAAGTTGCGAGTCAGGCCAAGAGCGAATTTTTGGCAAACATGAGCCATGAGTTACGTACACCCCTCAACGGAATTTTAGGCTATGCTCAGATTTTAAACCGTTCGCAAGCACTGCCTAGCAAAGAACGAGAAGGGGTCAATATCATTCACCAATGTGGTTCACACCTACTCACCCTGATTAATGATGTTTTAGACCTGTCTAAGATTGAGGCTCGTAGATTAGAGCTTGTTCCCATTGGCGTTCATCTGCCAGCTCTATTACAAAATGTGGTAGAAATTTGTAATATCAAAGCAGAACAAAAAGACATTGAGTTTATTTATCGACCCAGTTCTCGATTGCCAGAGAGTGTGGAAGTTGATGGAAAACGATTACGGCAAGTACTGATCAACCTGCTAGGCAATGCAATTAAGTTTACCAATCAAGGTTTGGTCACGCTGCAGGTCGATGTAGTATCTCTAACCGAAACCCATGCTTCGCTCTTATTTAAGTGCATTGATACCGGAGTCGGCATTGCTGAAGAAGACCTTACCAGACTGTTTGAAGCATTTGAGCAGGTGGGCGATCAGAAAAAACAGTCAGAGGGTACGGGCTTGGGCCTGGCCATCAGTCAACGGATTGTGAGGTTGATGGGAGGGACAATTCAGGTTAAGAGTGAACTGGGCAAGGGCAGCGAGTTTCTCTTTACGGTTGAGTTGCCCCTGGTGTCAGATTGGGCTGAACAGCAGGGGCAACTGGACGATAGTAAGCTAATCGTTGGCTATGAAGGTGAGCGTCGTCAGATCCTGGTGGTTGATGATCGTTGGCAAAACTGGGCCGTTATTAAACATCTACTGGAACCCCTTGGTTTTGACGTTATTGAAGCCGAAAATGGAAAAGAGGGATTAGTTAAACTTCAAGCCAACCGACCAGATTTAGTGATTACCGATTTAGCTATGCCGGTGATGGATGGAATCGAATTTTTGCGGCATATTCGTCATTCAGACGATTTGAAACATACCCGTGTAATTGTTTCCTCTGCCTCCGTGGCTCAGGAAGACCAGCGCATGGCGTTGGATCATGGAGGGGATGACTTTCTGGCAAAACCTGTGGGCGCAAGTGCTTTATTTACCTCGCTAGCAAATCAGCTTCAGCTAACCTGGCAGTATCGGTCCGAGAAAAATAGGGTAATGAATACTAAGGTGACACCGACTGAGTTGCTTGTGCCTAAACGTCAAGTCCTGGAAACGCTATTGAAATCAGCCCAGGAAGCCGACATTAAAAATCTCAGAATCCAGTTAGAGGAGTTAACTGAGACTGATCCCGCTTACATACTCTTTGCCGAACCAATTTTACAATTGAGCAGGAAGTTTGAAGTGGAAGAAATCGAGGCACTATTAGAGAAGTACCTAGATAAGGGAGTGCTCCATGCTTGAGAAAGCTAAGATTCTAGCGGTCGATGATGTGGCGGCTAACCTTGAAATTATTGTAGAAACGCTTTCTTTAGCCGGGTATAAGGTAGCAACAGCCACCAGTGGTGAACGAGCATTAAGGCGATTGGAAGCTTATCTTCCAGACTTGATTTTGCTAGATATTCAAATGCCAGAAATGGATGGCTTTGATGTTTGTCAACAGCTAAAAGCAAATTCACGAACAGCTGATATTCCAGTCATTTTTATTACCGCCTTCTCTAATATGGAGAGTGTGTCTAAGGGATTTTCCCTGGGGGCCGTGGATTATATTACTAAACCCTTTCGTGAAGCAGAGCTTCTAGCCAGGGTTAATACCCATGTGCAGCTAAGACAGATCAATCAAAACCTAGAGCAACAAGTACAGGAAAGGACGTCCGAGCTTGAAAAACTACTTGATGAGTTGAAAACATCTCAGCTCCAACTGGTGCAGCAGGAGAAAATGTCAGCCCTGGGTAATTTGATTGCTGGTGTAGCCCACGAGGTGAATAACCCAGTCAGCTGTGTCAGCGGTAACCTGTTAGAACTGAAACAAAACCTGACCGATATCTTTTCTTTCATTCACCTGTGTCAAAATCAAGCTCCGGTTAAAGAGCAAACGGCCTGTGCCGATAAAATTGATTTAGAGTTTCTCCTTGAGGATATTCCCAAGATGATGAACTCTATGGAGAACGCCTGCGATCTCATCATGAATATCAGCAGGAGCTTACGTACATTCACCCGTATTGATCAAGAGAGCAAGATATCTGCCGATTTGCATGAGGGATTGGAAAGCACTCTGCTAATTCTCAAACATCGGTTGAAAGCCAATGACGACCGTCCTCAGATCGAAGTTGTCAGGCACTATGGAGATTTGCCAAACGTTTACTGTTTCCCAGGCAGGCTCAACCAGGCGTTTATAAATCTGCTGACAAATGCCATTGATGCTGTAGAGGATAGCAATGAAGGCAAAAGCCATAAAGAAATTGAAGTGCAGCCTAATCAGATTACAATCAAAACAGCCTACATGGATAACCAAATCTTTATCCACATTAGGGACAATGGTGTGGGCATGGTCGATGATGTCAAACGACGAATTTTTGATCATCTTTACACGACTAAAGAGATTGGTAGGGGCACTGGTTTGGGCCTAGCTATTGTCAAGCAAATCGTCGTAGACGTTCATGATGGCAATATCCAAGTTGACTCTGAGGCTGGTGAAGGCGCAGATTTTATCGTAACGTTACCGCTCGGTAAAGCGATATCATCATCCCAGGAAAACAGAACTTAACCGACGAGGCCCAAGGTACCTAGCAAAGCATGAACGCCATGACGAGTAACTGGCAAACTATCCACCACCATGGCAGCAGACAACAGCATCATGTAGAAAATAGAGTATTTGAATACACCACGGGCCAGGTCGCGATCGCAAGGACACTGCTTCAAATCATACGCCTTACGCAAAAACAGACCGCCCAGCAACAGTGCTAGCAACCCGTACAGCCACCCACAGGCTTCGGGCGGACATACCATCAGCAATGTGACCGGCACCAACAGCACTGTGTAAAACCAAATCTGATTAGCGGTCTCTTCGTTGCCCGCAATCACCGGCAACATTGGCACATTCACCTTGGCATAATCATCCTTGATTAGCATGGCCAACGCCCAAAAGTGAGGGGGCGTCCACACAAATACAATGGCAAAGAAAATCCAGGCGGCCCAGCCGACACTGCCCGTCACCGCAGCCCAACCCACCATGGGTGGGATAGCCCCAGCGGCACCACCGATAACAATATTTTGAGGTGATGACCGCTTTAGCCAGTGGGTATACACACCGATGTAAACAACAATACCGGCCATGGCCAAGCAGGCCGCAAGCAAATTGGCAAATACGGTCAATAAACTAAATGATGCCAGGGCCAATACCCCAGCAAAGATTAGCGCGTCACGTACCTGAATCCGACCCGACGGGATGGGACGGTCACGGGTGCGCTCCATGTCGTAGTCGATGTCGCGATCATAGACGCAGTTGATCACCTGGGCAGAGGCTGCCGCCAACCAACCACCTGCCATGGTAATCAGCACTAACAGCAAATCTGGACGCCCTTGAGCAGCCACCCACATACTGGCGGCTGTCTCGATTAGGAGTAAAGGAATAATGCGGGGTTTTGTGAGCTGGTAGTAACTGCGACAGATTTGCCCAAAGTTCTCATGGTGAACCCTGGGTGCAAGGTTAGAGGGTTGCATAGGAGAAAGAAAAATACATTGAGGGGTGGAGAGCCATTCCATGGAACGGCTGTACAAGGAGACAATAGATGTAGAGGGAGAGTTTTATGGGTTGACCGAAGATTTAAGATTCTCTTCAGATAGAGCAGGGTGGGCAGCGCCCACCATCCAAGAAGTCTCAGTGTTAATTAACAATTCCATTGGAAACAGACTTATCTCGGATGGATAGAACCGTGAAACAGACTAATATACCTAGCAAAGCAGCCCCTACGGTCTGATGGCAGACGGTGAGGGGTTCAACCTGTAGGTGGAGACGGAAGGTGGCGAGGCCAAGGATGAGCTGGAGAATAAGTAGAGCAACGGCAAGATGGGCCTGAGATCGCAACCGCCCATCCAATGCCGGTGTCCGCCAGGCAAAAACGGCTAACAAAATTACCGCCAGACTAGCAGGCACTATACCTAGCAAGTGAGCATTAACAACATCGCACAGCTCTGAGAGCCCAAAACACTGGTGAGCGGCCCAACGCGAGCCCACTAGCCCCCCTAGAAGACTTTGACCATAAACCAGTACCACTGCTATGCCACCGAGCCACGATAACTTACCAGCAGTGCCTTTTGCTTGGTAGGGTAAAAGCCCCATACCCATAGCTAACAGCGTACAAAATACCAAGAGAGCTGTACCTAGATGGGCGGTAACAATATCAAACCGCAACAGCTGTGTCACCGTAAGTCCACCGAGTACCCCTTGAAAAACAACTAAAAAGAGAACCAGACTGGCAACCCAGGGTACCCAGATAGATAGGGAACGACGCCACCGAATAGCCAATGCCACTAGACCGATAGCCATCAGGCCAATCAGGGAGGCATCTAGACGATGAAACCATTCTAGAAACACTTGCAAATTCATCTGCTGACTGGGGACTAACTGGCCATAGCACAGCGGCCAATCTGGACAGGCCAACCCTGCATTCATAACCCGGGTGGCACTGCCAATTGCCATCAGAATCAAGGTAGCCGCAGCCATTTTCCATACCCAGTGCCGCAGATAAGTCACCGGATCAAAGTCAAGAGTACTGTCTGCATTGAGAGTGGGTAACGAGGAATGAGCCATAAACCTAAAAACTCTCTTAAGAAGCTGAAACAATTAGTGGAAACGCCTCTCTACAGAGTAAGAAATTTTTTTGCCTTCGATGAAATACGTTTAGCATTTCTTCTCGTTTGAAGGGATTTGTAAAATCCCTTAACCATGTAGCTTAATGATGATTTGATTTTTATGGGATGTAGACATTTTTTAGCGCCCTGATGCAACACTTTTCCGGGTATTTCATCAGACTCCATCAATGGAACCTGAAGAAATTCCTTAAATAGCGAAAATGAACTTTACAAGGACTGTCATTTAGTAGGAGATAGCGCTACCTTGAGGTGGAGCAAAAAGTCCTACTATCCTTCTCCTCGCTCTATTGACATGGCCCTATGTGCTTGACTATCAGTCGGACCTACCAGTCGGTCAACGTTACGTTCAGTAACAGGTTTATGAATTGATGCAGCTTACCGCCTGAATTAGACAGTTCTTTGGGAATACCCTATTTCAGACAGCTGTAATATTCGCAAAGGCTGAATTTTCTTGCGCTACAGAATAACTGTCAATTTATTCCATATGGCTTCTATAGAGCCAATTCTTAACTAATTCTGTTTTTACACAACAGACCATCCCACAGGAGAGTGTTCGAATCGTGAACGGTATTCCTACGTCTATTATCACCATGCTGATTGGCATAGCCATTACGATAGCTAGTCTTTGGTATGGTCAAAACCATGGTCTCATGCCTGTTGCTGCATCCACGGAGGCCACGGAGGTCGATTCATTATTTAATTTGATGATGACCATCGGTACGGGATTATTTCTGCTTGTTGAGGGGGCCTTGATCGTTGCCTTAATTCGATTTCGTCGAAAGGAAGGTGATGAAGAAGATGGCCCTCACCTTGAGGGCAATATTCCCCTTGAGATTGTTTGGACGGCGATCCCTGCCATTATTGTTTTGGGTCTATCCTTCTACAGCTTTGAAATCTATACCGAAATGGGTGGGCTTAATTTGATGGAGCACCATTCGTCTAAAGCGGTTCAACTGGCCTATGCCTCTGGCAATGAAAACACCTCAAGTTATCCGCTCTTAGCGGCCTCTGGTTTAGGTGAACCTCCTGGTTTAGGAGACCAGGCCGCCGATGTGACTGTTAATGTTCTGGCAATGCAGTATGCCTTTGTGATGACATACCCTGACACAGGGATTGTGGATGGCATTCTGCATGTGCCTGTGGGTAAGTTGGTGAAGCTGAACCTTAATGCTCAGGATGTTCTCCATGCCTTTTGGTTGCCAGAATTTCGGATCAAGCAAGACATGATTCCAGGAAAGGAGACTTCATTAGTCTTTGAGGCGACCCGTGAAGGAAACTATCCCATTGTCTGTGCAGAGTTGTGCGGGCCATTCCATGGGGGTATGCGAGCAGAACTGGTGGTCCATTCCCTTGAGGATTACGAAGCTTGGGAGCAAAGCCACCTTGCAACTGCAGCTCCTACCGATCTCTCGACTGCTATTGCGGCTGCCAGCCAAAAACCTCATGAGACGGATGCAGAATACTTAGCTCATTTTGACGATCCGTTATCTTCATTTGCAAAGCATTTGCATCATTCTCATGTTGATATGGCGTTGATGCCGTAGTGATGAGAGTTTACGCATCATCGAAAAAATCTTGATGGTGGGTGATGCTCACCCTATATTATTTTTCCATTTTCCTTTACGATTCCCATGGCACAAGCAGAGGCTATAAAAACCCCCGACCCCTTGCCGTCCCCTCAACAACCTTTGGGCAATGAGCGCAAGTGGACTCACTTTTTTACCTTTAGTACTGACCACAAGGTTATTGGTATTCAGTATATGGTCACAGGGTTTGTGTTCTACCTGATTGGTGGGGCATTGGCCACGGCGATGCGGACTGAATTGGCTACGCCCGCACCCGACTTTATGACCCCTGAAACCTATAACGGGGTGCTAACTCTCCATGGCACCATCATGTTGTTTCTGTGGATTGTGCCAGCGGGGGCCGGATTAGCGAACTATTTGATTCCACTGATGATTGGGGCTAAGGATATGGCCTTCCCCAGGATCAATGCGATCGCATTCTGGCTCATCCCCCCCTCTGGTCTTATGCTCGTGGGCAGCTTCTTTTTTGAGCCCCCCCAGGCCGGTTGGACCTCCTATCCACCCCTGAGCATTTCTACCGGCATGTTGGGTCAGGGCATTTGGATTTTGAGCATCCTCATTGGCGGAACCGCATCGATTTTAGGTGCCCTTAATTTTCTGGTCACCATTTTAAAAATGCGGGTACCCAGTATGCCCTTTCTCAAAATGCCGCTGTTCTGCTGGGCGATGATTGCCACCTCGCTGCTGATTTTAATCAGTACGCCAGTGTTGGCGGGGGCGCTGATTCTTCTGATGTTTGACCTGGTGGCCGGGACAGCATTTTTTAACCCCACAGGTGGTGGCGATCCGATTGTTTACCAGCATATGTTCTGGTTCTATTCCCACCCGGCGGTATATATCTTTGTGCTGCCCTTGTTTGGGGCAATTTCTGATGTATTACCAGTGCACGCCCGTAAGCCCATATTTGGCTATCGTGCAATTGCCTACTCCAGTCTGGTTATTAGCTTCCTTGGTCTGATCGTGTGGGCACACCACATGTTTACCAGTGGCACCCCACCCTGGCTGCGGATGTTCTTTATGATCACCACCATGGCCATTGCGGTGCCCACAGGTATTAAGGTTTTTGGCTGGACGGCCACACTGTGGCGCGGCAAGATTGCTTACACCAGTGCTATGCTGTTTGCCGTCGGATTTATTGCCATCTTTGTGATTGGCGGTATCAGCGGTGTCATGCTAGCAGCGGTGCCCTTTGATATCCATGTCCACGACACCTACTTTGTGGTGGCCCACTTCCACTATGTGTTGTTTGGGGCCTCCATCTTTGGTATCTACATGGCGATTTACCACTGGTTCCCCAAGATGACCGGACGCATGCTGAATGAGTTTTGGGGCAAGGTACACTTTGTACTCACCTTTGTGGGCATGAACCTTACCTTTATGCCCATGCACCAGCTGGGTCTGCAGGGAATGAATCGTCGTATTGCCCTTTACGATCCTCAGTTTACGGACCTGAACGTGGTGGCCACCATTGGAGCCTATCTGATGGCGGTATCCACAGTGCCCTTTATCATCAATGCTATCTGGAGCTGGCACTGGGGTGAGAAAGCACCTACCAATCCCTGGCGGGCGTTGACTCTGGAATGGCAGACACTGTCTCCACCGGCCCACGAGAACTTTGAAGGCATACCTGAGATTAAGACAGGTCCTTACGACTATGGTCTGGGCTATGTTCCGATGAAAGATGATCCCGAAATTTACGAAGAAGCCATTGCTGCCGCTGCCGCCCATGTGCACTAGTCGATAACTACGTTCCCCTCCTGGGAGGGGAACGTAGTTATCTCGCATTTTTCCTTAAAATCCTTGTACAGACGTTGCATGCAACGTCTCTCCATATTTCCTTTCTTCCTATGCAAAGCTCAGCCATTAACCAAGCCGAAACCATTACCATTGCTCAAAGCGCTCACGGCCACGAGGAGCATCCTGACCTACGCATGTTTGGGGTGCTGGTTTTCCTGTGTGCCGAGAGTATGATTTTTCTCGGTCTCTTTATTGCCTACCTCAGCTTCCGGCTGATGGCCCCGGCCTGGCCACCAGAGGGGACAGAAGGTTTGGAACTGCTGCTGCCAGGAATCAACACTATTATTCTGATTTCCAGTAGTTTTGTAATTCACAATGCCGATACGGCAATTAAGCAAGACGATATCGGTGCCATGCGCAAGTGGTTTGCTATTACTGCGGTCATGGGGGCAATCTTTCTGGGAGGACAAGTCTATGAGTACACTCACCTAGAATTTGGGTTGACCACCAACATTTTTGCAAGTACGTTCTATGTACTGACCGGGTTTCACGGCTTACACGTCCTGTTTGGATTGCTGCTGATGCTGGCCGTTTTGTTCCGCTCTCGCAATGTGGCCCATTATTCCCATGAGAGTCATTTTGGCATTGAGGCCACAGAACTCTACTGGCACTTTGTCGATGTGATTTGGATTATCTTGTTTGCGCTGCTGTATTTATGGCGTTAGTTTGGTAGCAGTTTGTTGTCTGCTACTAGAGCAATGGGTATAAATTCATAGCCTGTGGCAGCGTCGTCATTAATGCTGACTTTAAGCAGACGAACATTTGGATTGCTGTGGATAGATGCAATCGCCTGGTTAACTCCCTCCCGGCTAGGGGTTTGCTTCAGACCCGAAATCATTGTCTGAGCTGAGTTGTAACTGGCTGTGGCGTGTAGGTCTACTATAGTGTCCCACAGCTTTAGGGGACGATCGCTAAAGGGCGATGCTGCACTCTGATACAGTTCGTCTGGAATAGCCAAAATTATGTTGTTGGCCATTCCTTCTAGCGGGGCTAATGTCTGAGGACTAAATAGATCAGGCCCCCCAAACAGTCGACGTCTGCTGCTAAGGATAGTCTCAGCAGCAGTTTTTAGGGATTGATTGCCAGGAGATAGGAGAACAACATCTGCTTTGGGGGACTTCTCAATTACTTTCTTAGGTAGATTAGCTAAGTCAATCTGTTCTGTAGTATTGCCTTTGTAGTTGGTCTCAAAATTGGCCTTAAAGCCATAGCTATCGTCACTGCTTCCATCGTAGAAAAGTGCTACTGTACGATAGTTTAGCGTTGTCATGTAATAAGCCAGTGCCTTGGCAGCAGTAGAGGTGCCCGAGAGCATTGGCTGTAAATAGGTTTTGGGTTTAACTGCCGTGTTGATCGATATCAGTGAGAGCAGTTTTTCTTTGTAGATGTCTATTGCTGCGGTAGTGGTCGTAGCACTTCTGTGGCCAATAATACCTACCAGGTCTGACGATTGACTGAGCTGGGTGGCAATCTCTTTGGCAATGCCACTATCTCCTTGATCGTCTCCAATAAACAGCCGCAGTGATTTACCTTGGATGCCATCTGCCTGGTTGATTTCCGTTTGAGCCTGGGCTACCCCCCGTAACACGCTAGCCGCCATTGCTGGGTCAGCAACTGCCGGGACAATGACGGCCAGGTCATGGGCAGCTGTTGTGCCAATACGAGCATTGTTGAGATAGATCAGGGCTTCTGGGTCAGAAATATCTTCCTGACGGGCTGCCTTAAAGGCAGAAACCGCAGCGGTATAATCGCCAGCTGAGATCGCAGCTGCTCCCTTATTCTTAAGCGCTGAGGTGGTGAGTAAAATATAGTCACCCTGGCTCAGAGTGGCCCCAGCCGGCTGTTTAAGTGTCGTTGGCTGGGGCCGAGTTTGAACACTGACCTGTGGCTTCCCGTTTACCAGCCATTGAATGATCAAAAACATGATGCCCAGCACACCGGCTGAAATAATAAACACCTTGATGTTGTAAAGCAGACCCATTTCATCATCTGCTTTATGAGCATTACCACTGCTTCTCTGAGTCATAACCCTACAAGCCTATGGCTTGTCCTCAAGTAGATACCCTCAATCCAATCTTCAACCTGACTACTCGGCCTTGAATCCCTCGCTGGTCATGGTACCAATGGGCAGCAGCTCATAGCCCGATGCAGCATCGGCATTAATCCGTATTCTAAGCAAACGAACAGCACTGTCCTTTGCCCTGGCGTCGAGGGCACTTTGGACACCTTCTCGGGTGGGTGCCTGCTGTATTCCTGAAATTATTGCCTGAACTGTTTCGTAACTTGCAGAGGTAGTCCAATCCACGGTTGTTTGCCAAAGGGTGCGAGGACTATCGCTAAAGGGGGATGCCGCGCTCCGGTAGATGGTGTCGGGAACAGCCAGAATAGTCCCGGTAGCCATTGAGCCAAAAAGCTCAAGCACCTCTGGATTAAAGAGTTCGTAACCACCAAAAACATGTCGGTAAAAATGATCGACCTTATCGTTAGGAATAATCTCGATAGATTCTGTCGCTGTTTTTAAAGGACTATCCCCTGGAGATAGCACAAAGATTTCTGCCTCAGGGGTTTCAGTTGGCGCACTATTAGGTAAGTCAGTCAGGTTTATCTGGGCCGTTAACGTACTTTCATTAGCCTTAATGACCTCTTCAAAGCTTTTCTTAAAGGAAAGGCTGTAATCGCTATTGCCATCGTAAAAAAGAATGGCTGTACGGTGATTGAGCTTCACCATGTAGAATGCCAAAGCTTCAGCAACAGGTGTATTAGCTGGCAGGATGGGCTGACTAGCCGCACTGACCGGACTGGTGGATACAAAGGGCAAAAACTCACCGGTGTAAATTTCTGCGGCGGCCTCGGTAGTAGCCGAACCACTGTGACCAATAACGCCCAAAATATCTGGAGATTGGCTAAGCTCGGTGGCAATTTCTTGGGCGATCGCAACGTCCCCCTGGTCATCTGCCAGGAATAGCCGCAACGGTTTGCCTTGAATACCGCCTGCCTGGTTAACTTCTGTTTGAGCCTGGGCCACTCCCCGCAGTAAGTTTGATGCGGCCACTGAATCCTTTTCCAAGGGTACAATCACCGCTAACCCATGGGCCTCATTTTCACCAATGCGAGCATTGTTGAGATAGATCAAGGTTTCTGGATCGGAGATATCCACATTGCGAGCGTTTTCAAACGCCGTCACCGCCGCATCATAGTCTCCAGATGCAAGCGCCTCTGCACCATCCTCTTTAAGGGGCAGGGTGGAGGTAACCAGCAAAACTTTTTCACCTTGACTGAGCTGAGAAGGGGGTTCCTCCGGCTCATCAACCTGGGTGGCCTCGGCTGGAACTTCGGGCTGCTGTAGATTACTACCATCACCCAAACCCAACTCCCCACGGCTGAGCCATGTGAGACCCAAAAAAGCTGCCCCCAGTATCCCGGCTGCGATTAAAAATACCTTGATATTAAATAGATCCTGCTCGGTTCCTGTGTTTCCGTTTTGCAGGTTTTCCCCACTTTTAGGCGGCATAGCTATAGAAACTGGAATAAATGTCTGCTGATTGGCCGTTATTCTTTACAGCTTTTGACTTATACACAAGTCACTGTAAAAATCATGAAAAAAAGAGCAAGATTACCATAGTATAACGGGTTTTTAACACTGCAAAATTACTGATTATGTTAGCCGTTATTAATTCCTAACACGTAGTCAATAATACTGCTAAAACCCTAATGCTATGGATTAGCTGAGGAAATCCCCGGCTTTGCAAGCCACTTGATGTATCAAAAATCACCCAACATATAGTATAGGTTAGTTGATTTGATGGCGTGTTTGGGAGATCCCTGTGGCTAAGGTGCCAGCCAATAAGCCCCAGAAGGCAGAACCGACGCCAAATAGGCTGATGCCTGATGCGGTGACGAGAAAGGTAATCAATGCGGGTTCGCGTGCTTTTTCTTGGGTGAGGGCGCTGACCAGGCCTTTGCCGATGGTACCGAGGAGAGCCAAACCTGCGATCGCAACCACCAATTCTCCAGGCAAAGCGGAAAATAGGCCCACCACCGTCGCTCCAAATAAGCCCACCAAAATATAGAACACCCCAACCATCACTGCAGCCACATAGCGTTTATCCGGGTCCTCATGGGCTTCGCGTCCCATGGAAATTGCCGCTGTAATAGCAGCCAGATTAATGGCAAAGGCCCCAAAGGGAGCCAATAATAATGACGCCATGCCACTCCAACTGATCAGGGGCGAGGTAGGTACCTGATAGCCAAAGGCCCGAATAGTGGCCACTCCCGGCACATTTTGGGAGGCCATGGTGACAATAAATAGAGGTAAGGCGATACCCATCAATGCGTTGATAGAAAACTTGGGGGTCACAAACACGGGCGTAGCCCATTGCAGCTGCACCGTTTCCATGGACAATAATCCCTGCACTCCTGCTAGCAAAATGCCTAAAATCAGAGCGGCAATCACCGCATAGCGAGGGAATACGCGACGCATAATCAGGTAGACCCCAAACACGGCAAACACCATGACAAACTGGGTTTGCATCGCAATGAAAACATTCAGACCAAATTGCAACAGCACGCCAGCTAGCATCGCTGACGCTAGGGATAGGGGCAGACGATCCATCATGCGCTCAAACCAACCGGTAACGCCAAATAGGACGATTAGCGCTGCACATACTACAAAAGCCCCTGTCGCTTCTTGTAAGCTAACATCAGCTGTGGTGGTTACTAGCATTGCTGCGCCAGGGGTGGACCAGGCCATTACCACAGGGGCGCGGTACCACAATGAGAGGATAATGCCAGTTAATCCCATACCCCAGCCCAAGGCCCAAAGCCAGGAGCCAATCTCTGTTGGCGATGCGCCCACCGTCTGTGCCGCCTGAAAGACAATGACACCCGCGCTGGTAAAGCCGACCAATACGCTGACAAAACCTGCGATCGCAGCAGAAATCGAAAAATCTTTGAAAAACGCCATGGCTATCCCTGAATGCTGACTCCAGCCTAGGGATGGTGCAGCTTAATCGGATTGGACAGAATTGCCCTTTTGATACTGACCAGGGGTGACGCCGTAGGTCTTTTTGAAAGCGCGGTTGAGGTGGCTTTGGTCGTAGAAGCCGTGGGTGGTTGCGATCTCAGCCAAAGATTTCCCCTGAGTTTGTAATGCTTGCTTTACCTGTCTCAGCTGCCAGTGGCGTTGGTACTGATGGGGGGCACACCCTACCTGCTGACGAAAGCAACGGATTAAGTAATAGGGACTCAGGTTAACCAGCTGAGTCAGTTCATCAAGGGACGTATTTTCGGTGTAGTGTTCCTCCAGATAGGACCGCACTCGAACAACAGCTTTTGATTCTGGCTTGGCTGGTCTGGGATCAAAAGAGTTTTCGGTATTTATTTGAAATAACTTAGACAGCAGCTCTAATAGCAAAGACTGTTGCTTTAGTTGAGTATTGGGTACCGTCAGTGCATAAAAAAGTTCATAAAAGAGAGACTGTAGAGAATTTGCCTGGAGAATCGGGCTTTTGAAGTAGGGAGTACCATGACCGGGCCGGTCCAGCTGTGTCAATACTTGTTTGATCAGGGATAGATCAATATAAATATTGCGAAAGCTCCAGCCATCGGGAGAGGCTACTTGCCCAGTATGAATATCACCTGGGTTAATTAAGTTAAAGCTGCCGGGACTAAGAAAACGGTTTTCACCATGGTGCTGACAGCAACCGTGGCCACTTTCATTCAAGCCAATGGTGTAGGTTTCGTGAAAGTGTTTACCAAATCGATGATGGTGCAGTTTAGCTTCAAACAGTTCGATGCCTGGCAAACTTGGTTTCCAGAGACGAGCTGAGTCCGATTGTTTTGTCATCGTCCATTCTCTGCACAAGATTAATGTTGTTTATCCAACTCTCAGCTGGATCTTAACTCGCCATACGTGAAGATTCAGAACACCTCTCTATCTTAAGAATGTAAGCGGTGATTATCCATCGGTTGCATTGTGAATTGAGGTATTTGAAATGAAAACTTTCTTGTTATCCACACTAACTGTTTTAATGTCTATGGGAGCCCTGGCTGGTAGTGCTAGTGCAGTACAGGTCGGTCTTGGTGATAGTCGAGCTGACCTAAATGCAGATGGGAGAGTGACTCTCCATGAGGTGGTTATCTTTAATCGCGATCAGCGCAATAAAAGGTAAATGGCGATACCTCTCTTAACAGGTCTAGAAAATACTTGTGCTGCTAGACCTGTTATACGAAATTCTGTAGGTACCCACCAGATTACCGGCTGCATTCACCTGCTGTTGTCTGTCTAGTAAGTCAGGCAGTTCTGCTAACAACGCTGCCGGCTCCTCCGCCAGCTTTTGCGGTTCAATTCCCGCTTGAACTGCAGATATCAAACACCGCTCTTCTCCCTAGGTATCCCGCACTTCAATAAACTGTCAGAACCATCCTTACGCAGCGCCTGTCAGTAACTGGCTGTTCTTCTCCAAGGATCTGTTTCTTTGTAATTGATGGCTTCTTAATCTACTCGAATAGGTCAAGTAGAGGATTTATGAGATCGTATAATCGCAGGGCGAACGCATACGTTTCTTTACAATTTGGCACTCGTTTTCTCTCCTTGAGCTAGCACTTTGAAAAGATATTGATCATCCCATCCAGCTTTGAGCCGTTTTGCATGGGTGCCCCCTTTAGCAGATTTTTCTTGTGA